>DATHOW010000146.1:0-5305 GCA_035484495.1 Bacteroidia bacterium
GGAGAAAAATGTGCTAGTGCCGCAATTTCAATTAATGCAAAAACGCCTGTGGTACGGCATTACTTGGCCATCAGCTATACTAACCGCAGTGTTTGGTTTTTGGATGTATTTTTTAAATTTTGACTACTATTTAACTCAGCCGTGGATGCTGCTGAAACTTTTTTTTGTGGGCGTTTTATTTGTTTATCAATTCCGCTGTCAGGCTATTTTTAATAAAATGAAAACAAATTCATATACAGGTAAATCTTTTGGCTTGCGTTTGTTTAATGAAGTGGCTACTATTTTATTGTTTGCCATTGTGTTTTTAGTTACTACAAAAAGCACCGGAAGCCTTGTTTGGGGAGGCTTAGGTTTGGTTGTGCTAACAGCAGTTATTATGACCGCAGCTTTTATTTATAAAAAGAAGCGCGAAAAAAACGAAGAGAAAAAATAATTTCGCTTAAGGGGCTAACCTTCGTTTAACCCATTTTTTATTTTTCAGGCTGTAACAAATTCTATCATGTAATCGACTTTGTCTGCCTTGCCAAAATTCGTAATAAGTAGCCTTTAAAATATAACCGCCCCAGTTTTTCGGGCGAGGCACATCTTCACTATATTTTGCATTAATGGCATCCACCATTTTTTCAAGCTCGTGTCGGTTTTTAAGCACTTTGCTTTGTGGCGAGGCACAGGCACCAATGCGAGAAGTACGGGGGCGTAAAGAAAAATATTCGTCCGAAATGCTAGCCGGAGCTTTAACCACCTTGCCTTCTATCCTAACTTGTCTTTCTAATTCGGGCCAAAAAAACAGAAGCGATGCGTAAGGGTTTTCTTTTAATTCTGTTCCCTTGCGGCTTTCGTAATTGGTAAAAAAATTAAAACCGTTATCTTCTAATCCGCGCAATAAAACTATGCGTGATGACGGCCGCCCCCTTTTTGTTACGGTAGATAACACCATGCCGTTAGGTTCGTTAACATCGCTTTTTGCGGCTTCTTCAAACCAAACTTCAAATTGTTTAAACGGATTGTTGTTGGCATCTTTTTCATCAAAAGCAGCTTTTACAAAGTCGCGTCGTAAATTTTTAGTATATTCATTGAGCGAATTATTCATGTTGTAATTTTGTAACGCAAAGATACAAGGATAGATGGAGATTTTACAAGGACAAATATTAGTTGCACGCCCGCTTTTAAACGACGGAGATTTTAAGCGTACCGTTATTTTATTGGCCGAGCATAATGAGCAAGGTTCCTTAGGTTTTGTTTTAAACAGGCCAATGCATCTTAACTTAAAAGATGTTTTACCGGGCATGGAAAAATTGAAAATACCGGTTTATTACGGCGGACCCATTGCACAAAACCAGTTGTTTTATATACATACGGCTGGTAAAGAAATATCTAACAGCATACACATACAAAACAACTACTATTGGAGTGGTAGCTTTTTAGAGATTACCGAAAAACTTAAAAGCGGAGAACTTAGTCCGGATGAAATACGTTTTTTTATTGGTTACTCGGGTTGGGGTGCCGGGCAATTAGCTGAGGAGTTAGAAGAAAAAACTTGGGGTTTGTTAGACTCCTACACAGCTGAGTTTTTAAATAAACACCCCGATGATATTTGGCCGGAACAAGTTACCAGACTAGGTAAAAACTATAAAGTTTTTGCCGACATTGCGCAAGACCCCAGTTTAAATTAATTGAAAACAGAAAACCCCGAATATGTAGTGCTGGTTGATGAGCACGATAAAGCGCTTGGCACTATGGAAAAAATGCAGGTGCACCTGGAGGGGAAATTACACCGTGCGGTTTCTGTTTTTATCTTCAATTCAAAGCAAGAGCTATTGTTACAAAAACGTGCCGATGAAAAATATCATTCGGCGGGTTTATGGACTAACACTTGTTGTAGCCACCCTCGCCCTAATGAAGCACCCGAATTGGCAGCCCACCGCCGACTTGAAGAAGAAATGGGATTAGATTGCAACTTAAAATTTGCCTTTACCTTTATATATAAGGCACATTTAGACCATAACTTAACCGAGCACGAATTAGACTACGTATATATAGGAGTAACTGATAAGCTACCCAAAAACAACCCCGCTGAGGTTTCTGACTGGAAATATATTTCGGTAAACGAATTAGATGCCGATATAAAATTACAACCTACTAAATACACCGAGTGGTTTAAAATATGCCATGCTAATTGGCACAAGCAATTGTTTGGTAAAAACGCCCCTCAGGTTTAATTTCATACAAAAACACCCTTTTTTTCTCTATTTCATAAAAAATCGTTCTTTTGCAGTCTGTTATTTTAAAAAACAGGTAACGAATGAGTAAGAATCTTGTTATAGTTGAGTCACCGGCGAAAGCAAAAACCATAGAAGGATTTTTAGGGAAAGATTTTACCGTTCGCTCAAGTTTTGGGCATATCCGCGATTTGGTTAAAAAAGGCTATGGCGTTGATATAGAGAACAATTTTGCACCCACTTACGAAGTATCAGAAGGCAAAGAACGAGTTATAAGCGAATTAAAGAAATTAAGCAAAGGGGCCGACATGGTTTGGTTAGCTTCCGATGAGGACCGTGAGGGAGAAGCCATTTCGTGGCATTTAGCTGAAACATTGAATTTAGACCCTAAAAAAACTAAACGCATTGTTTTTCATGAGATTACAAAGTCGGCCATTCAAAAAGCCATTGAAAATCCAAGAAGCATAGATATTAATTTAGTAAACGCACAACAGGCTCGCCGTGTGTTAGACAGGTTAGTGGGTTTTGAACTATCACCTATATTATGGCGTAAAGTTCGTCCAAGTTTATCTGCCGGCAGGGTACAATCAGTTGCGGTGCGTTTAATTGTAGATAGAGAAAGAGAAATTCAAAATTTTAAATCAAGCTCTGCTTTTAAAGTGGTTGCTTTATTTAATACAGGCAAAGCAAACCTAAAAGCTGAATTAGATAAACGTTTTAATACAGAACAAGAAGCACAGGCATTTTTAGAAAAATGTAAAGCGGCTTCTTTTACTATAGAGACATTAGAAACAAAACCGGCTAAGCGTTCACCATCTGCACCATTTACTACATCTACCTTGCAACAAGAGGCAGCGCGTAAATTAGGTTTTTCGGTATCGCAAACCATGGTGGTGGCTCAAAAATTGTACGAGGCAGGTAAAATAACCTACATGCGTACTGATAGTGTTAATCTATCAGAAACCGCAATGAACCAGGCTGACAAAGCCATTAATGCAAATTACGGCGCAAAATATTTTCAACCTCGTCAATATAAAACTAAAAGTAAAGGCGCGCAAGAGGCTCACGAAGCAATTCGTCCTACTTATATAGATAGACAATTTGTTGAAGGTGAGCGTAACGAACAACGCCTGTACGATTTAATTTGGAAACGTACCATTGCATCGCAAATGAGTGATGCTGAGTTGGAAAAAACAACAGCCAAAATAAAAGTATCTACTACGTCAGAATTGTTTGTAGCACAAGGCGAAGTTTTAAAATTTGATGGTTTCCTTAAAGTGTATATGGAAAGCACCGATGATGAAGAAACAGAAGCAACATCTGAAAATTCATCTATCCTTCCTCCTATACAACAAGGACAAACCTTGCAAAACCTTGAAATTACCGCTACACAACGTTTTACACACCACCCGGCACGTTATACCGAGGCTAGCTTGGTAAAAAAATTAGAAGAGCTTGGCATAGGTCGCCCGTCTACTTACGCACCAACCATTTCTACCGTTCAAAAAAGAAATTATGTTGAGAAAACAGATAGAGAAGGACACTCACGAAACTTTATAAATCTTGTTCTGGTAAAAAATAATATTGTAAAAGAAACAAAAACAGAAAACACAGGCGCTGAAAAAAATAAATTATTCCCTACCGATATTGGTATGGTGGTAAACGATTTTTTAATTCAGTACTTCCCCGATATTTTAGATTTCCATTTTACAGCAAAAGTTGAAGAAGAATTTGATGAAATTGCGGATGGTAAATTAGACTGGACTAAAATGCTAAAAACATTTTACACTCCTTTTCATAAAACAGTAGAAAAAACAATTGATAATTCTGAACGTGCAAGTGGTGAGCGTGTGCTGGGTGTTGACCCTGCAAGCGGTAAACCAATTTTTGTACGCATAGGTCGTTTTGGTCCTTTAGCTCAAATTGGCGAGACCATTGAAGGGGGCGAAAAACCTCGTTTTGCAAGCCTACGCAAAGACCAACGCATGGAAATGATTACGCTGGAAGAAGCTTTAGATTTATTTAAACTCCCTGCACATTTAGGAACACATAACGATAAAGATGTATCAGTTAACTTAGGTCGTTTTGGCCCGTATGTAAAATATGGCGAACAATTTATTTCTATCCCTAAAGGTGAAGACCCTTTTAAAGTTGATATGGAAAGAGCCATACAACTTATTGCTGAAAAAGAAGTAGCTGATGCGCCAATTGCATTTTATAAAGGGGAACCCGTTACAAAAGGTAAAGGACGTTTTGGCCCATTTATTAAATTAGGTGGCCTATATATAAATGTACCACGTGCTTACGATTTTGATAATCTGTCGCAAAGCGATATTGATGAACTGGCGAGCAAAAAATTAGAAAAAGAAGCCAATCGTTTTATTCAAAAATGGGACGATGAAAAAATAGCCATTGAAAATGGTCGTTGGGGTCCTTTCATCCGTTTCGGAAAATTAATGTTGAAGTTAGAGCGCAAAGCCAACGGAGACAAATATGTGGCAGACGAACTTACTACTATGTCTTTAGATGAAGTTAAGCGAATGATTTTAGACCAAATGCCAACCGCGTTTGACAAAAAAGGAGCTAAGAAAACTGCGGCTAAAAAAACAACTGTAAAACAAGCGGCGGCAAAAAAGCCAACAGCAAAAAAAGTAGCCGTTAAAAAAACAGTAAAAAAAACAGTAAAAAAAGCAGCTAAAAAGAAAGCGACTAAAAAATAAAAATCTTGATTATTGTATTTTGAAAAAGCGTGGCAACGCGCTTTTTTTATTTCTGCACTTTAAATTTTTCTATCTCAATTTTATCGGTACAAAAAGTATACTCTTCTTTTACTGTGTTGCTGCAAACTAAAATAGTTTTTTGCAATGCAAACTCTGTAATCATGTTTTGATACCAACTAATTGCATTAGCATCTAAATTACTACAAGGCTCATCCAGTAATAAAACGGGGCAATCGGCTAAAATAGCTAAACCCAATTTTACACGCTGCCTCATGCCCGATGAATAATTTTTTATATACTTATCTGCCGCATGTTCAAGCTGCATGCGCTTAATAATTTCTTCAGTTGAAAGATTGTTTACAAAAG
>DATHOW010000147.1:0-5110 GCA_035484495.1 Bacteroidia bacterium
TTATTTAAAATTTTCAAATAATTTTTGAAAACATAAATTTTTTTATTGCTTTGCAGCAAAATTAGCGTGTAGTAAGTTTTACACCTAGTTTTACATTAAGAGAGAGTATTTATTTAGTAAAATTATAGATTATGTATTGGACACTTGAATTAGCATCGTGGCTTGAAGATGCGCCTTGGCCGGCTACAAAAGACGAATTAATTGACTTTGCTATGCGCTCGGGTGCGCCTATGGAAGTTATCGAAAATCTTCAGGAAATTGAAGATGAGGGTGAGTCATACGAAACTATTGAAGAAATTTGGCCTGATTACCCTTCAAAAGATGACTTCTTCTTTAATGAGGATGAGTTTTAAGTAATTTATTTATCGAAAATAATTTAGGAAGGGAGCATTGCTCCCTTTTTTATTTAGCAGAAGCTCTTTGTAGTCTATCGTTTATAGCCCTACCCAAAAAATTATCTGGAAATTTTTCGGCAATAATTACTTCAACATCACTGGTATCTAAGTCTCTAATAGCGGCAAATAAATTATGTGCGGCTTCTTTTAAATCTTGAGTAGGAGATAATATTTTTAGGTAGTTTTTTTCTACGTAGTAATCTTTATAAAAAGAAATAATGCCGATTTTTTTTGAAGAGTTATTTTTTATAAAATTAGCTACATTACCAATAAATAAAGGTTTAGTTGGTGCATAATGGCTTTTTAACATGCCCGGTACGGTAGGGTTTGACGATTGATTTACCTGCACATTAACCTTACCAACAACCTGTTCGATATCTTCAATGGTCAAACCACCCAGGCGATAAACAGTAACGCAATTGTTTTCAAAACCGACAATGGTAGATTCTATGCCCACATCGCAAGTACCGCCATCTAAAATATAATCCACCTTGTTTTGTAATTGTGCAGTAACATGTGCTGCGGTAGTCGGACTAACATAGCCAAATGGATTGGCACTGGGCGCTGCTAAGGGAAAATCAAGGCTTTCAAGCAACTGTAAGGTAAGTTTGTGATTTGGTATACGAATAGCCACCTGTGGCAAGCCTGAAGTAACCAAATCAGGAATTATGTTTTTTTTAGGAAGGAGGAGTGTAAGTGGTCCGGGCCAAAAAGCATTAGCTAATTTTTGCGCCCATTTCGGAAAATCATCAATCCAAAGTTTAATTTTTTCGATAGAATTTGTATGGATAATAAGCGGATCAAAATGAGGTCGGTTTTTAGCCTCAAAAATTTTAAGAACAGCATTTTTATCTAAACCATTTGCTGCCAAACCATATACCGTTTCGGTAGGAATGGCCACTAAACCTCCCTGTTGTAAGATTTGTTTGGCTTTCTCAATATCTATACCGATTTTCGACATGTAATTTTTAGCAATGATTTGTTTTCCGAATGCAAAGATAAACCTTGGTTTGAATATTGTAGAAAAACGTTCAGACGGATTTCACAATATTGAAACAGTTTTTTATCCGATAAACTGGTGCGATGTGCTTGAAGTAATTGAAAATAAAAAATTTCAAAAGGGAGATGAAAAAATAAATTTATCTCTTTCGGGCATTTTGGTTGAAGGAAATGCACAAGATAATTTAATTACTAAGGCATATAAACTGTTAGATGCCACTCATAATTTGCCTCCTGTAAAAGCACATTTACATAAAAATATACCTATGGGTGCCGGATTGGGTGGAGGATCCAGCGATGCGGCTTTTTTTATCAAACTGATAAATGATAAATTTTCATTAAGCCTATCTATTACCGAACAAATGAATTTTGCCAAACAATTAGGCAGTGACTGCGCTTTTTTTATAGAAAACAAACCTGTTTATGCAAGCGGAAAGGGAGATGTTTTTACGGAAGTTGAAATTGATTTACTTCAGTATTGCGTTGTAGTTGTTTATCCGACAGCGCACAGCAATACAGCTATGGCTTATAAAGGGGTTGTGCCCACCAAGCCACAAAAAAATATTCAGTCAATAATTACGGGTGAAATCAAAAATTGGAAAGAAGATTTAGTGAACGATTTTGAAAAAACTATTTTCTTGCAGCATCCTGAGTTACAAAACATAAAAAATGCTTTTTATACTAAAAGTGCTTTATACGCATCTATGAGTGGAAGTGGAAGTGCGATATACGGCATTTTTAAAAATGGTGTTGATGTAAACGAGTTTAATTTCCCAAACAACTATTTAATTTGGAAGAGTAAATGAAAATTCCTACCCAAATTATACATCAACTTAAAGAAAATTTTAGTGTAGATATTTCTGCGTTTGAAGAATCGCATACACAAATAATTCCTGTATCAGTCAGATTAAACCCATTAAAACCTGCTTGTGGTTTTACTTTTGATAAACAAGTGCCTTGGACAAGCAATGCTTTCTATTTATCTGAAAGACCCATTTTTACAAACGACCCACTTTTTCATGCCGGATGCTATTATGTACAAGAGGCTTCGTCTATGTTTGTAGAACAAGCTTTTACGCAAACTGTTGATGCATCGAAGCCATTAATTGTATTAGATGCTTGTGCAGCACCGGGCGGTAAAAGCACTTTGTTGGCTTCTTTGTTAGGCGAAGAAAGTTTATTAGTCAGCAATGAGGTTATAAGTACGCGTGTGCCCGTGTTAACGCATAATATGGCTAAGTGGGGCTCCATAAACAGTATGGTAACTAATAACGACCCACAAGATTTTTCTCGCTTGCCGAATTTTTTTGATGTCATGGTAGTTGATGCCCCTTGTAGTGGTTCGGGTTTGTTTAGAAAACAAGATGACGCTATTGAGCATTGGAGTGAAGAAAATGTAAATCATTGTAGCCTTCGTCAGCAGAGGATTTTGACGGATTTGCTTCCCGCATTAAAACAAGACGGTGTTTTAATTTACAGCACTTGTTCTTACTCAGTTGAAGAGAATGAAAAAATGTGCGATTATTTATGTGAGAAATTTGCATTAGAACCTATCAAACTGAAAACCCAACCGGAATGGGGAATTACAGAAACTCAATCGAATAAACATAAAGCTTTTGGTTATCGGTTTTTCCCACATCTTACAAAGGGCGAAGGTTTTTTCTTGGCTTGTTTTAAGAAAACAATTACAGAAGAACATAATATAAATCGCAATCAGCATAAATTATTTACAAAAATTTCTGCCGATGAAAATGCAGTTGTAAAAAAAGCCATCAATGCAGATAACCTTGATTTTGTAAAGTTTTATGATGATATCTGTGGCTTCCACAAAGGGAGTACTTATGCAGTAAATAAAATAACCTCGGCATTAAAAATTAAAAAATTGCCATTACGTATTGGACAATTAAAAGGCAAGGATTTTATCCCACACCCTTATCTTGCCTATCAAAACAGAATAAATAGTAATGCTATAAAAATAGATGTGGATGCTTCAACTGCTTTACAATACTTGCGCAAACAACCTTTTTTATTATCTGATGCAACAAAAGGTTTTTCTCTACTCGCTTACCAAAACTTTAACTTAGGTTGGTTTAAAAACCTAAGTAATCGTATAAACAACTACTATCCTGCTGAATGGCGAATTTTAAAGGAAGAGTTTTAGGTTACTTAATTCCGAAAAGGGATTCTAAAGAAGACAATTGAGTTCAAGTCATAGCTGTTTGACACCTTTTTTTAAGGCATAAACGTATCCTGTATATAAACAAATATTGAACAAAAAAAGCTATCCTTTTGAAATGGACAGCTTCTCTTTTACATAGGTGTATGGTTACTTAATTATTTAACGGTACTCAATAAAGATGATAATGTTGAAGTGTTTGTATTTTGTACTAAAAACGACGCTAAACTTCCTAAAGTGCTACCACCGCTAGTCACGTTGCTTGTAACTGCGGGTTGTGAAACACCAAATTGAGATGATACTAAGTTAGTTAGGGCACTTGTGTTTGCGCCATTTGATCCAAGTATTGATGTCATTGGCGTCGATGCCGTTGCGTTTCCCAATAAACTTGCCAATTGAGGATGGCTGGCGGCTAATTTTTTTTGCAAATAAGTAACGACTAATTGCTCACCTTCTTGTTTGGCTATTGATTTAACTTCTGATCCTACGACAGATGAAGTACCAGGTTTTGTAGAAGAACAACTTTCGCTGAAAGTGATTACCATTGCTGCAAAAGCAAAATAAATAAATTTTTTTTTCATTTTGAAATTATTTAAGATTGATATGAAATAAAAAAGCTCTTTCAAATTAATGAAAGAGCTTTTTATTATTAGTTTAAATTATTGTTGGATTTGGATATAAATAGTTACTGCATCAGATGATGTTGTAGAAGCTGAGTTACTAGTTACCTGAAACACTCCTTTTTTACCGTTAGTAGAGAAGAAGTAAATGTCTCCTGCTGCTATTGAAACGTTAGTTGCAGTTGGGTTAGAAGCTGCTACATCAAGGGCTGTAATACTGTTAAACGAAGCTGAGCCTGTATATTTTTGTAACATAGTTGCTTGTCCGCCGGCTTTAATTGTAGCATTACTTTCTGCTCCATCTTTTGGAGAATATAATTTACCGTCGTTATAAACTAATTCAACAGCGCTAGGAGTAACAGTAGCTTGATTTTGTGTATAAATAAGAGCATTTTCTAAGTTAATATAACTTCCTGTGCCACTTGCTGAACCACCTGCGGTAGCAGAACCTGCACCAGCGGTACCAATATTAGGCACTACGGTAACATTAAACGAAATAGAATTGGTGTAAGCGTTTTTGTCGTGAATTTTGTAGGTTACATTATACACACCCGCAGTAGTTATAACGCCAGCAGCAATAGCAAAAGAACCTGTTGCTGTAGAAGCAGGGGAGTTAACTACTGTTGTTGCTGTAGAAACAACAGATATGTGTGGAGTAACATCTGTACGTGTGATATTTAAAAATATACTGTCTAATTTAGTGTTTGTAGTTGCGTTGGCTGTTGCAGTGTACCCTATTTGAAGCGGAGAACCAACAGTAACAGTTGCATCGCTCGAAGTCCAACCTGTGCTAGCGCTAGAATTACTAATCCAACTGATTGAAGGATCGGTACTTGCAGGTGTAGTAGTGGTTGGAGTTGTGTTATCTTTCTTTTTACATGAAGTAAAAAGGATACCCGCAGCAAATACTAAGGTAGAAA
>DATHOW010000148.1:0-2465 GCA_035484495.1 Bacteroidia bacterium
AATTTCAAGATTAAAATTGTTTAATTATTTCTGAATTAATTTCTTGTAGTGAGTGCAGCGTAATATCTGCAATGCAAAATTTTTGATTGTTTATGTTGTGTTCTTCCGGAATGCCAATAACACTCATTCCGGCTGCTTTAGCGGATATAATGCCGTTTAATGAATCTTCTATAACAAGACAATCGTTAGGTTTTGTATTAATTGCCTCAGCACATTTTAAAAACACTTCGGGGTGCGGTTTGCCATAAGTAAGGTGCTCGGCAGATTGTATATGTTTAAAATAGCTTTCTATTTTTAAAACAGCAAGTACACATTTAATAAGTTTTTCAGATGATGAAGTTGCCAAAGCAATAAGCATATTTTGCCCTGCAATCACGTCTAAAGACTGTTGCAGGCCTTTCATAGGCTTCCCTTCTGCTGAAATTAATCCACACAAATGGTCTTCGATATTATTTTTTACAGATTCTTCGTCTTTTGTAAAAGGTGTTTTATTATTCCAAAAAGAAATCACCTGATCTATGCGCATGCCTGTGGTAACGCGACAATCATTATCGGTAAACGGTAACCCGCTGGCATTAAAAACACGCATCATAGCTCGTCGCCAAAGTGGCTCCGAATCTATAATCACACCATCCATATCAAAAATAACTGCTTTAGGCATTGTTAATTACTTTGTTTAATTTTTGCAAAGGTAAAACAATTAATGTAGGCTGGGCTGCGTAACTTCGCGCCTATATGCCCATTATAGATTTTCAGAGTATTGGTTTTTGGTTGGTAGCTTGTTTTGCGCTGGTAGCTTTACATCAAATAGCGGTATATTTATTTTTGTATGGTAAAATTGCTTTTTATAAAGAGGCCGAAGCGCCAAATAGTACAGACCAACCACCGGTTTCAGTTATTATATGTGCTAAAAATGAGGCAGATAATTTAACCGAATTTCTCCCTAAGTTTTTAACCCAAGAGTATGCTAAGTTTGAAGTAATTGTAGTAAACGATTGCAGCTACGATAATACAGACGATGTGTTACGGGAGTATGCTAAAATTTTCTCTAACCTGCATATTATCACCATTAAAGAAGATGATTATTATAAACATGGTAAAAAATTTGCCTTAATGGTGGGCATAAAAGGGGCTAAATATGATCACCTTTTATTTACGGATGGAGATTGTTATCCGCAAAGCGAGCATTGGATTAGTGAAATGGTGAAGGGTTATACATCAGGAAAAGAAATTGTAATTGGTTATGGACCTTATCGCGCAGAAAAGACCTTTTTAAACAAACTTATTCGTTTTGATACGTTTGCTATTGCCTTACAGTATCTGTCACTAGCAATAGATAATAAAGCCTATATGGGAGTCGGCAGAAACCTATCCTACAAAAAGGAGTTGTTCTTTAAAAATAAAGGCTTTTCAACACATTATCATATCAATTCGGGCGATGATGATTTGTTTATTAATCAAAATGCCAATACAACCAATGCATCGGCTGTTATAAATAAGGATAGTCTTACGTATTCTATTCCTGCGAAAAATTTTGACGAGTGGAATCAACAAAAATCTCGTCATTTAAGTACTTCTTCTATTTATGGTCGTCGTTCAAAAAACCGTTTAGGTATCTTATATTTAAGTAATTATCTTTTTTATTTTTTACTTATACCCTCTTTATTTAATTTAGAATTGATAATTGTTACTGGAGCCCTTTTCTTAATTAAGAATATAATACAGATGATAGTATATCAAAAAGCGGCCAAAAAACTAGAAGAGAAAGATTTAGTGATGGGTTTTTTGGTATACGAGTTTTTATTGCTATTCTTATACCCTATGTGGCATATACAAAAGTTGTTTTCGAAAACACGTAAATGGAAAGCTTAGGAGAAGATAGGTTTTTTTCAAGTAAAGCACTTTATGATATAAAGCTGATTGAGCGTGCCTTAAAGCAGGACGACCAAAAGGCGTATGCGGAGTTAATGAAACGCTATTGGGAGCCGGTTTACTTTATGTTGCTTCGCATGGTAAACAACAATAAAGATGATGCTGAAGATTTGACTATTGAAGCTTTTGGCAAAGCCTTTAAAAACTTAGAACAATATTCTACAAATTTTGCCTTTAGTACTTGGTTGTTTAAAATAGCGTCTAATAATGCTATTGATTTTTTACGTAGAAACAAAGAACATAAAGGGGTGTTGTCTTTAAGCAGACCTATTGATAATGATGGGGGCGAAGAACTTTCTACGCTTGTAAAAGGCACCGGTTTAGACCCAGAAGAAAGCGTTATTAGAAAACAAAACATTGAAAAGATACGCGCCATTATTGAAAAACTGAAACCAAATTATCGTGAGATAGTAGAGTTATTTTATATTGAAGAGTTAAGTAATGAAGAAATTGCTAAACGAGTTAACTTGCCCTTAAGTACTGTTAAGACACGCCTTTTTAGGGCTCGCGATTTACTTTTAACCATTGTTAAG
>DATHOW010000149.1:0-21391 GCA_035484495.1 Bacteroidia bacterium
AAAATTTTGGGGCGGGTGGTACTACAAAAGCCCCTGTTAATTTAGGTTCCTTAAAAATTTTAGTTTGTTCTTGAATAAATGGCAACCACAACAATGCAAAGAGAATAATAAACAATATCATTTTTAGCTTTTGTTGCATAAGGCTAAAATTTAAAATAAATGAAAGGATTAAAATCACTAGAGGTTATTTCGCCCACACAAAGAATCATAAACAGAAGAATAATTAAAACATTAAAAGCTGTACGTTTAAAACTAATAACCGATGGGGTTAGTATATTCTCATTCTTGGGTTTATAAAATAAAGGCATAAATGAAAGAACTGCAGCTACCACTAAAATAAAAATCAAATGCGTAGAAAAATAAAACTCTTTACTAGAGAAAGAAAACATTTTGGACACGAAGTTAAGTGCTTGACCAACATTTTGGGCGCGAAATAAAACCCAACCAATCAGTACCGTAAAAAAAGTAAAAAGCACTCTAAAAAACACACCAATTTTAGCAGTTATTTTAAGCAGAAACAATCTTTCTATAGCTAGAAAAAATCCATGATAAGCGCCCCATAGGATAAAAGTCCATTCAGCACCGTGCCATAACCCCGATATTAAAAAAACAACCCACAAATTAAAATACAAGCGAGCGCCAGATACTTTATTGCCACCTAAGGGGATGTATAAATAATCACGCATCCAACGACTTAAAGAAATATGCCACCGACGCCAAAAATCAGTAATGCTTTGCGCTATATATGGGTTATTAAAATTCTCTGGAAAAGTAAAGCCCATCATTCTAGCAAGTCCGATAGCCATATCTGAGTATCCCGAAAAGTCAAAATAAATTTGAAATGTGTATGTAATTGCTCCCATCCACGAAAGCACAAAATCTAATTCGGTATCAGGTAAGGCAAATATTCTGTCAGCCTCTTTACCTAAAATATTAGCAATAAGTACTTTTTTTGCCAACCCAATAGAAAAACGTAAAAAGCCCAACAACACTTCGTCAACATTAAACCGTTTGTCTCTGCCTTCAATTTGATCAGAAATTTCATTGTATCGTATAATAGGGCCGGCAATAAGTTGCGGAAACAACAAAATATACAAAGCATAATCGGATACTTTTTTCATAGGAGGTTTAACCCCTCTGTAAACATCAATAATAAAACTTAATTGGTGAAACGTAAAGAACGATATGCCAATGGGTAAAGCAATGTGTAAAATATTTATAGCAGATACGTTTAAAGACCCTAATAGCGCATTAATATTTTCGACAAAAAAATTGGCATATTTAAAATATAATAGAAAAGAAAGGTTAACAATTACAGAAAAAAAGAGCCATATTTTTTTTGACTTATCTTCTTGTAGTTTAATGATTAAATGAGCGGCGCAAAAATTAAAAACAATTGTGCCTAATAGAATAAAAATAAACTGAGGCGCCCCCCACGCATAAAATAAAACACTTGCAAAAACTATGAAATAATTTTTTAGAAATGTAGGCAGCAGAAAATAGATGGTAAAAAATATAGGTAGAAAGTATATTAAAAAAAACGTGCTGCTAAATAACATATAACTATATCCTTGGGTATAATTTGGCCTCTAATTTAAGTAAATTAATCAACTGAGAGCGTAGACTTTATATAAGCCCACTATAAACGCGCGAAAAAACAGAAGTAATAGTTGTTAAGTAAGTTAATGCTTAATTGCTTTATGCACTTTGTTTTCAATTTCTTTATTGGGTTTGCTTTCTATAGGTAAGGCAGTATTGCAAATACCAACTGACAATAATAACTCGTGTGTTGTAAGCGAGTAAACAAACTTATAATTTGTATCGGGTATAGCTATACGTTGGTTTAACTTATCGGCGCTAAAATGATTGTAGCAAACAACTAACAAGCTATCTGTTTGACTAAGTTTTCTTGTTTCTGTTTCATAATGTTTCCAAATCCCCCTATTGTTTTCAGGGGTTTGTGGTACAGCATTATAAAATCTAAATGTGTTTTCTTCTAAAATGCAATCAAAAGCAAAATCTTCTGCATTTGCCATGTGGCCCTCATCGTATCCTGATTTTGCATAGTCTTTAGGCTTAGCTTCATTCTCAAACCCTAAAGAGTTTATAAAACGAAAATGATTCCCTGTTCTACTACAGTCGCCACCACCCTTGTACAGTTTGTAGGATACAATTACCGGGGCTTTATGCTGGTAGCTATAATAACTGCTGTAACCGACTGTTTTGATTAAGGTGTCGTATTTTATTTGTGCTGATAATGTGCAGCTAAATAACACTAACAATAAAATCAATATTTTTGTAAATTTATTTCTCATCATTTACTTCTGTTAAAAGAAATTATAGTATGTGAATTTGCATAAAAAAGATAGCAATAAGCAACAAATATAAACACGGTAAAAATACTATATTTGTGTGGCTTTGAAGTGTAAGTAATTAAAAGGCCCAACAAATAAATTATGGTAGAGCTATCGGTTATTATACCCATTTATAATGAGGAACTAAATATTCCTACTTTGGTTACACGTTTGCGACCTGTGGTAGAAAAAATAGGCATGAGCTATGAATTGGTTTTTGTAAACGATGGCAGTAGAGATTCCTCTATACAACTAATAAAAGCGTTAGCTCAGGCTGATGATAGGGTTAAGTATATTGATTTTAGCCGAAATTTTGGCCATCAAGTAGCAGTTACTGCCGGTATAGATTTATGTAAAGGAAATATTATTGCCATTATCGATGCTGATTTGCAAGACCCGCCTGAGTTGATTGAAGAAATGATTGGGCTGATTAAACAGGGTAATGAAGTTGTGTACGCAAAACGTCGCTCGCGAAAAGATAAAAGCATTATAAAGAAAACTGCGTATAAAACTTTTTATAGATTATTAGCCCGCATATCAAATGTGGATGTGCCTTTAGATACAGGTGATTTTAGAGTGATGACGCGCAAAGTGGCTGAGGTTTTAAAAAACATGCCCGAGCAACATAAATTTTTACGCGGACAAATTGCGTGGCTTGGTTTTAAGCAAACTTTTGTAGAGTATGATAGAGATGTGCGCGCAGCAGGTGAGCCTGGGTACACGTATAAAAAATTATTTCAATTAGCTTTTGATGGCATTACAGGGTTTTCAAATGCGCCATTGCGCTTAGCTAGTATTATGGGTTTTGCGGTATCGGGTATATCTATATTATTAATTATATATGTACTAATATCCTATTTTGTTTTTAAGAATGGTTTGCCACCCGGTTGGGCATCGCTAATGATTGCTATATCGTTTATTGGCGGCGTACAATTAATTTGCCTTGGCATTATTGGCGAGTATATTAGTAAACTGCAAACAGATATACGTAAGCGTCCGTTATACATTGTTAACGAAACTAATTACTAAACGTGCTGCAACATCTGCCAACATTATTTATAACCTTTAGATGGATTGATGCCTTTGATATTTTATTGGTAGCTATTTTACTATATCAACTGTACAACTTAGTAAAAGGCACTCCGGCAGTAAGCGTATTTTTTGGCATCATTACTATTTATGTTGTATGGATTTTGGTGCGTGCCTTAGATATGAAATTGTTTGGCACCATACTGGGCAAATTTATAGATGTAGGTGTAATTGCCGTAATAGTAGTTTTTCAGCAGGAGTTGCGTAGGTTTTTATTGTTTATTGGTAGTAACGAGTTTTTAGGAAGAAGTAAATTTTTAGGTAGAATTTTTTATCCGGCTAAACATAGTTTTACAGATGAGTATGCTAAGGTTGATTTTACTCCTTTGGTAACTGCTTGTTTTAAAATGAGTGAAAGTAAAACAGGAGCATTAATTGTACTTGCCAGAAATTCAGACTTAGCTGTATACATTAACTCCGGCGAAGCAATTGATAGTGGGCTAAGCGAGCGGATGATTGAAAATATTTTCTTTAAAAACTCACCTTTACACGATGGTGCGGTTATTATAAAAGGCAGCAGAATAATTGCTGCACGCTGTGTTTTACCTGTAACAGAGAAAGAACAGTTTCCTGCACACTATGGCATGAGACATAGAGCTGCTGTTGGAATTACAGAAAGTACAGATGCAATTGCGGTAAGCGTTTCCGAACAAACAGGCAATGTTTCTTTATCGGTAAACGGAACTATACGCGCTAACTTAACGCCTGAAAAACTAAAGCAGTATTTAGAACAAGAAATGGGTAAGAGTTAACAAACTCTATTGTACACTAATTTGTACGCCATCGCCATTTTTAATAACGTAGTATATATTAGTTAACCACTTAGCAGTATCTTTTTCTGTCATAGGGTCTGTAATATATTCTTCAACTACGCAGGTTTGTGTTAAACCTTTTTCTTTCATGTAAGCATCCATTGCCATGTGTGCATTTGCACTTTTGGTATAGGCTCCGTAATAAGCAATGTGTAAAGCTAAATTAGCGGCAGGCACATTAAATTTTTCCCAGCCTTTAAGTTGTTGCCCATCCGGTACAGAAATAACAGCAGCGCATTCAGTTTGTTTTTTCTCTTCGTCGTAGGTGTAAAAAATAGAACTTGGTGGGCCGGTGTGTTCTAACTTATTATTAATAGCATCATTAAATATTTTAGGGAAATTTTCTGCGTAAAACGCACTTAATTTTTCGAAGGCCACGGTTGCTTTTTTGCCAAAGTAATTTCTTTCAGTCCAAATAACTTCTTTTATTTCGTAGCCATTATAAGTTTTAGCGGTGGGTGCGGCTTCCATTACTTCTTTAAATTTGGCTAAACCTTTTTCGTATTGGGTGCCAATCATTTTATCCATGTTCATAAAAAGCATCATGGCTCTCATCATAAAACCTACATCAAACTTCATCCCCCAGGTAACATCAGTTGCGTTGCCATTAGGTTTAGCAATAAAGTAAACATCGCCACCACCTGGACGTGGCGCGGTAAAAATAATTTTTTGTAAAACGGTATCGCCATTAATGGCAATAAGCTCCATAGAGCCTGACCCAACTTCCTTATTACCCTTCCACGAATATTTGCTGCCGGGCATTCCGGTTTCGCCTTCAAAAGTAGTTGTCATTGCAGTGTCTTTTTCTGCCCACGGAGACCATTTTTCTTGAAAGAATTTAAAATCGGCCAACTGTGTTTTAACAACTTCGCTAGAGGCGTTTACCGTAATAGAGCGCTCTACTTGTACTTTTTTCGGACCCACTAGGCATAACACCAAATAGATTCCTACTAAAGCGGCAACAACATAAATTATTTTTTTAAGCATGGGATTATTTTTTTAAATTTTAACTCGTACTCCGTTTTCGTAAGCAACAACAAAGCAGCCCTCAGCTCCTTTGGCAATTAACGATTTTTTATAGGCGCGTGCTTCTTCTAATGTTTTAAAACTTCCAACTAAAACTTTATATAAACCTGCATCTTCAACAACTTTAACAGCACCATATTCTGCAAATTTAGATTTGCTTGGTTTGTTGGTTAAAGCAGCTAATTGTACATGAAATACTACATTACTTTTTGCCGCAGGAGGGGGTGACGTTTTTTCAACTGCCGGAGGAGGCGTAGTAGTGTTTTCAACCGCAGGAGGTGGGGTTGAGTTAGTTGAGCTTGTATTATCGGGAGTTGTTGTTGTGTTCGAATTGCTATTATCAGGCGTAGTAGCTACAACCGTGTTATCAGTAGGGGGAGGAGTTGAATTAGTGCTATTATCAGTGGTTGGAGGCGGGGTAGAATTAGTTGAATTATCGGTTGCTGCTACAGCGCTTCCATCTCCACCAAAACTAACAGAAGAGGGTGGTACAACATATTCTTTTTTTACGCTATTTTCTAAGTAAAAAAACTGTGGTGCAAAAGTAATGTTACCCGAAGTAGTTGCTGATGAAGTCATTTTAAATACAAAATCAAAAGCTGCATCGCCCGGTAATGAAACCCAAACTATTTTAACGCGGTTGTTTTCAAACGTAAAATTACCACCTTTTATATCAACACTTTCGGCGGTAAATCCTGCCGGTAAATCTACTTGGAACTTAGCAAAACTGCCCATAGTAGGCGATTTGGTTAAGTTGTATTTTGCTTCTATGGCTTGTCCGGCCGCAGCAGAAGCAGGAAGGCTATTAGTGATACTTACTTCTTGAGAGAAAGCAAGCGAAAACGTAAAACAAGAAATAGTTAACAGGCTTTGTTTTATCAGTTTTATCATAACAAGTTGGTTTTTAACATACAAATATGAGTATTTTAACCAAATTGTCAAAATTTATTAACAAGAAGTTAACTTTCCTTATTCTAAAAAGAAAAAAATGAGTTTTATTGGGAATAATTAAAAATCCCACACGTTTGGACGGCGATATTTTTTAGGCTTAAAAAAGTTTTTATACTCTAATAAAAAAGCCATCATAAAATACACAATTACCGGAGAGCCAAACGTAAAAAAAGATAGATAGATAAAATACATGCGCACGTTGGTAGATGCAATGCCAAGTTTTTGACCTAACCACTCGCAAACACCAAAAGCTTGTTGTTCAAACCAGTTTATTGTACGCTCTATCATGCCCCTAAATTACTAAATTATTTTTTAGCTGCGTTTTTTCTTTCAAACTCGCGTACCATGTCAGCATCCGACTTTCCCATCATTTTAATGGCTGCTTCAGCATCCTTAGCTAATTGTGTTTTTGGGTACTGCTCTATTACCTGTTTATAGGTTTGTTTAGCTTTTATGTAATCGTTTAGTTTATAGTCATACATGTTTGCCAACCTAAACAAACACTCGGCCCTCAGCTTAAAATTATCATTATACTCGGCGCAGCACATTCTGTAAAAATCGGCGGCACGGTTAAACTGATTAATATTTTCGCTTATTTCTCCGGCTTTAAACAAATAATCAGGACACACATTATCTCTATAATAGTTTTTATGATAGGTGTCATACAACCTAATCATCTGCTTGGCTTTGTTTACATCCAACACTTCAGATGCGTACAAAACCTTTTCCATTTCTTTTATTTGATCTTGCAATTCTTCTTGCGATGGAACTTCGGTTTTTGCAGGCGGTGGAGGAAGCTCTGTTTTTTTCGATTGCTCTACTTCCGTAGCAACAACTACCTCTTTATTCTCGCTTTTTTCACGACAAGAAAAAGCAGTTAAACTAACACCAAGCAAAAATAAAACAGGCACTAATTTTTTTATGTAACTCATTTTTTTGCTCTGTAAACTTTTGTTTTATAATCTGCTGAAAATTTCCCTTTGCTTATATCGGTTAATTTTCCCGAAATTAATTTTCGCTTAAATGGAGATATTTTATCGGTAAAAAGCTTTCCTTCAATGTGGTCATACTCATGTTGTACAACACGAGCAGCAAGCCCATCAAGTGTTTCGGTGTGCTTTTTAAAATGCTCATCGTAATATTCAATTTTAACGGTTTCCTTACGCAACACATCTTCTCTTATTTTTGGGATGCTTAAACAACCTTCGTTAAATTTCCATTCTTCGCCTTTTTCTTCTATTATTTTGGCATTAATAAAAACACGTTTAAAGTCTTTTAAAAAAGCAATTTCTTTTTTACTCAGCTTATCTTCCTCTTCTTCGTCAACCTCTGCAAACGGGCTAGCATCAATAACAAACAAACGTATAGCCTTGCCAATTTGTGGAGCAGCAATGCCTACACCATTTGCCTCGTACATTGTTTCAAACATATTAGCAATAAGGGTATCAAGCCCTTCATAATTTTTATCAATATCAACACCCATCTTTCTTAAAACAGGGTCGCCATATACAACAACAGGTAAAACCATTTTTTGGTAATCTTAAAATTTCACGCAAATATATTTTGAATTAGGTAATTCCATCTATTTATTAGGTTTTATTTTTAACTAAACCCTTTTTAACCCATTATTTAAAATATTTTATCTTTGAAGACCTATGATAAAAAAATATTTTTTGCTGGCAGTTTTACCTTTTATTGCACAAGCTCAGGATGAAGTCGGGAATGTATTTTCTAATAGTGAATCGTATGGAGATATTTATCGAAGCGACTCACTTTATTGGAAAAACCGAAAACCCAACGCAGCCTACTGGCAACAAGATGTAAATTATAACATTAAAGCAAAATTAATTGATGCTGAAAACATTGTAGATGGCGATGAAACACTAACCTATTATAACAACTCGCCTAACGAACTGCCTTTTGTATTTTTTCATTTATATAGTAATGCACAAACCAAGGGCTCTTATATGTCAGATTTGTATAAGAACAACGATGTTAAACTGCAATATGGCCCCTATCGCAATGCTGGTTTGGGTACAAATGTGGAAAGTATAAGCATTGATGGGCAAGCTTTACATACTGAAGTAGATAACACAGTAATGAAAGTGTGGTTAAAAACCCCTTTAAAATCGGGAGAGTCCATTACTTTTAATATAAAATTTAAAACCTATTTTGATAATGATGTGCTAATGCGCAATCGCATGAAACTATTTGGCGCTTTTGGTTACAAGCATTATAATTTAGTGCATTGGTACCCGCGTATTTCGGTTTATGATGCTAAACAAGGTTGGGACACCGACCAACACATGGATCATGAGTTTTATGGCGATTTTGGTTCTTTTCACATAGAACTTACTTTACCTAACCAATATATTTGTGATGGAACGGGTAATTTGCAAAACGAAAAGGAAATGTTGCCGGTAGACCTTCGTCAAAAATTAGACATTACCAACTTTGCTAAAAAGCCTTTGAATTCTGCCCCATCAGAAATGATTAAACCTGATGGTACTTTTAAAACCTGGGTTTTTAATGCCATTAATGTACACGATGCTGCTTATACATTTGACCCAACGTATCGTATTGGAGAAGCCAGGGCGGGCAATGTGCGTTGTATTGCCTTAGCGCAAGAACAACATGCCGCTGCTTGGCAAAACGCTGCGGCTTATGTGGCTAAGATTATAGAAAACAACTCTAAAAATATTGGGCAGTATGCTTATCCAAAAATGATATCTGCCGATGCAGAGGATGGCATGGAGTACCCAATGATAGCACTTAATGGTGGAACAGACCCGGGTTACAGAGGCTTATTTATACATGAACTTTCGCACAATTGGTTTTTTGGCATGGTGGGCAGTAACGAAACCTATCGTGCTTTTTTAGATGAAGGGCTTACACAATTTTTTACTTGCGATGGTTGGGAAAACATAGAAGGAAAATACAACAGATATCCTAAAATAAAAAACAACTTTGTGCGCAATCATACCGATTCGGTTTACTATCGTGAAACCAATGCGTACTTGCGTTTTTTTAATGATGCCTTACGTGGCGATGAAACTACGTTAAACACACATAGCGATGGTTTTAACGGAGCTTTGTTGCACGGTGGTGGTTACGGAATGGTGTATATGAAAACCACCGTTATGCTTTACAACTTACGCTATGTTTTGGGCGATGATTTATTTAAAGCGGCCATGCAAAATTATTTTAACCAATGGAAATTCTGTCACCCATATCCCGAAGATTTTAGAAACTCCATTATACAATTTACCAATAACGATTTAAATTGGTTTTTTGATGAGTGGCTGGAAACATCAAAAACTATTGATTATGCAGTAAAAAAAGTAAAAAAAATTAAGGGTACCGATAATCAGTATGCTATTACGTTTACCAGAAAAGGGCGCATGCAAATGCCTATAGATTTTAGTGTTGAAACAACTACCCGCGAGACGTATAATTTTTACATTCCAAACACTTGGTACGAAAAGAAAACAAGTGCAACTGTACTTCCTCGTTGGATTGGTTGGGATAAAGTAAAACCAAGTTATACAGCAACGGTTACCATTCCTTCTGGAAGCATTAAAAGTGTAACAATTGATACAGGGCATGTTATGCCTGATGTAAATGCCTTTAACAATGCAAAACCTCGTAATTTTTCTTTTGGCTTAGATGCTAAAATTGCTAACCCACCTAACCGCAATAAATATCAATTATATGCCCGCCCATCGCTTTGGTATAATGGTTATGATGGTGTAAAAGCAGGAGTTCATTTTAATGGAAATTACATGAACTATAAAAATGTTTTTGATTTAACCGTTTGGATAAACACCCAAATAGGACAAGCTTATTTAGATAAAAACATTTCGGTAAACAGTCACGACCCATTTTCGTTTTTATTTAATTACCGAACGGCTACCGATAAGTTTATGAAAAAATCGGGCTTTTATACTACGCTTAAAGCTCTTGATGGACTGGGCTCAGCGCTGTTTGGTTTCGATAAAAAAAGTAATAACGAAAAAACTCGTTTCTATGTTCAGTTAAAAGGCATGGAAAGATATAATACATATTCATTAAACTATCTTATTTATAAAAACGAATGGAGTAGTGTGGGCTCTTTAAACAGCTCGGCTTCATTTGGCATCGATCATAATTATAAATACAGAAGAGGGACAGGATTTTTAAACCTAAATGTGCGAACCCCTTTTTTGGGTAATTTTAATTTCTCTGCCGCAACACTTACATCGGTAAACAAAACGTACTTTGGTAAACTGGGCTTGCACACGCGTGTGTTTGCACAATATGGTGTGGGGTCAAACATTCCAACCGAATCTATGTTGTTTGTTGCGGGTGCTAATCCCGAGGAATTGATGGATAGTAAATACACCCGCTCAATGGGCTTTTTTCAACCATTTAATTTTGGCGCATCTACCGGAAATTTTGCTGCAGGCGGTGGCTTAAACTTACGTGGTTATATGGGTTATTTGTTGCCGCAGGTAGATGCTAAAGGAAATTACCGTTATAACTATAAGGGAACAAGTGGAGCATCTGTAACTACCGAAATTGATTTTAGTAAGTATTTTGGCTTTATATCTAAGGCAACAAAACAAACGCTTGGCTTTGGAGCTTATTTGTTTGGCGATGCAGGTGTTATAAATACAAATTATAATACAGAAGCTTTTGCTTTATCAGATATTATGGTTGATGCCGGTGTTGGTACAACGTTAACCATACAAAAATGGGGTAAGCTGCAAACGCTGAAACCTTTAACTATACGCGCTGATTTCCCTTTATTTATAAATCGTTTACCGTATGCTGAAAGTAATTATTTTCAGTTCCGTTGGATGGTTGGGGTTAGCCGCGCGTTTTAATTACGCTTTGTTTAACTCCATAAAAGTAATTTCAGGCCAAATACCCAAGCGACCATTGTAAATTGAAACGTGTTCTCTGCCTACACAACCCAAGCCGCGGTTTACGTATAAATATTGATTTTTATTATTATACAAACCTGCCCATTGCTTATAAACCCATTGCGATGGGCTCCATTGTATAAGCCCTGGTATTTCTATGCCAAACTGAAAACCATGTGTGTGTCCACTAAAGGTTAAATCAATGTCTTTATACATTTTTTTTACCTGTTTATCCCAATGCGATGGGTCGTGCGATAATAGCATTTTAAAATCAAATTTTTCTGTTCCGGCATAAGCCAAGTCCATTCTTCCGTATTTAGGAAAATGTAAATTACCGCCCCAGTTTTCAATGCCCAATAAAGCAATTTGTTGCCCATTTTTCTCTAAGGCAACATGTTCATTCATTAATAATCTCCAACCTGCCTGTGCGTGCACTTTTTTAAGCGCTTCTAAATTTTCAATCTTAGCTTCTTCGCTGGGCCACTCGGCATAATCTCCATAGTCGTGGTTTCCTAAAATAGAAAACACACCCATAGGTGCTTTTAATTTTTGGTATACGGGTAAAAAACCTTCGGTTTCGGTTGTTTTATCGTTTACTAAATCTCCGGTAAAAAATATAACATCAGGTTTAAGTTCCATCACCATATCAAACGCACGTGATAGGGCATCTGTATCCGTATAACTGCCTGTATGAATATCAGATATTTGTACAATTTTTAATCCATTAAAAGCTTCAGGTAAATTTTTAAAATTTAGTTTAGTTGTATGTACTCTATAATCGTGTGAGCCTTTAACTAATCCATAAAAAAATGAAATAAATGTAGTGGCAAAAAAAGAAGTCGATACATAGGTTAAAAATTTCAGCCTGCTTATGCCTTCTCTTTGCTCGGGGTGGTTAACTGTTGTAGCAAACTGATAGCCCCATCTAAACAACCGTATTAAATCATCTATCAGTAAAAAAATGCAACCTAAAAATTTAGACAGGAACAAAATGAATATAATCGATACTACGTAGCCTTTAAAGAAATTAGGCAAGGATGCTTGCGAAAAAACTCCCGTTATAATTAAACAGAAAATAGTAAGTGCAGAAACTACCCAATATACCGTTTGAATTGTAACTTTACGCTGTTGCGGAAAATCTTTTATAATGGTTTGTACGCCTGTAAAAAAATACCAATCGATTAAAATAAAAATGAGAGGCAGAAGAAATTTCAACATCGTTTTACTAATTAGCTTGATTAACTTTTTAAGTCTGTCGCTTTGTGCGGTAAACGGCTACAAAATTACATTAAAAAGCAATGTAAAAAATCGCCCCATCTATATGTATTATCAATATGGCGAAAATCGTTATGCGCGGGATACCAGCATTACGAACGGAGAGGGCATAGCTGTTTTTGAAAGCGACGAAAAACTTACCGGAGGGGTGTTTTTAGTTTATTTAACAAACAAAAAGGCCTTTGAGTTTTTAATGACAGATGAAAGCACATTTTCTCTTTCGGTAGATACAGCCGATATTATGGGGAGTATTGCTTTTACCGATAGCAAAGAAAATACGACTTATTACGATTTTTTGAAAAAATATAAATTCAACGAATTTCAGATGCAAGTGCTTGAAAAAAGATTGCACAAAAAAAGCACAAGGCAAGATTCTATCTCAATTCTTAAGAATTTAATTATTGCGTATCAAAAACAATTAATACAATTTAAAAAACAAACCATTGCAAAAAACCCAAACACGTTTGTTGCCCATTTAATTCAGGCGAGTCAACCTATAGAGGCTCCCGCAAATCTCACCCAAAAAGCCAAAGACATTTATCTTAAAAAACACTTTCTAGATAATATAAATTTTAGTGATGATAAACTTGCCTACTCAAACGTGCTTTACATTAATTATACCAATTACATTAACGATTGTGGTTTCCCCGAAACTGATTCGGTTATAGCTTGCTGCGATACTATTTTGCAACGCGCCTCAGTCTCTAAAGATGTTTTTAAATGGAGTTTATACTTTTTAGGGAACTCTTTTGAACGCTCATCAGTTCAGGGGCAAGACAAAATATTTGTGCATTTGGTTGACGAGTATTATAAAAAAGACCGCAGTTGGTGGCTTACAGATGAGCAACTAAAAAAAATTTATAAGAGAAGTGATGTCTTAAAAAGACTGTTTGTTGGCAATGTTTGTCCCAATTTTACAGCTACGGATAGCGCCGGAAAGGATGTTGATTTGCACCAGCAAATAACTAAAACTACGGTGCTTTATTTTTGGAGTTATGATTGCAAACATTGCCTGGAAGAAACCCCTAACTTAGCAGCATGGATAAAAAAACATCCTGAAGTGAATTTAATAACTGCTTGCCTTTTACCTGATGAGGATGAGTGGAAGGAAAAGTTGAAGCAATTTAAACTACCCAGCACACATCTTATTGATACCGATAGAAAAGCTAACTATATGGAAATGTATAGTATAACAAGCACCCCTCAAATATTTGTGCTCAGTAAAGACAAAAAAATACTTGCTAAATATATTTCGGATACCAAAGAATTGGATGAGTTTTTAAAGACGAAAAACCACAAAAAATAAAGGGATTGGGCTGCTGTTAAATTTGTGAAAATTTCATGCGTTTTTTACATTAATCTTACATATGACCTATTTTGTACCTATAAATGCCTAATTAATCGTTTTAAGAAATATTAACATCTTTATTTTTTTTTGATAAAAATATTGTTAGATTTGTAATGCAATTTTTTTATTATTAATTATTAATTAAAAGAAACATGAACATTTATGTTAGAAACCTTAACTACAACTTAAGAGAAGATGAGTTAGGTCAGTTATTTGGTGAGTTTGGTGAAGTATCTTCAGTAAAAATCATTAAAGACAAAATTACAGGACGCGCAAAAGGATTTGGTTTTATTGAAATGCCAGATGACAATGCTGCTACTGAGGCTATCAACAAAATTAACGGTACGGATGTAAAAGGTCGTCCTATTCAAGTTGAAAAAGCTCAGCCACCAAAACCAAGAGACTAATATTTAAATTATATATCGTTTCTAAACCCCTTTCTAACAGAGAGGGGTTTTTTGTTTTAAAATAATTGGGTTGAAATTATTCAGCAAGTAATTGAACTGCCATAGCGGCTAGTAACGTAGAGCCGGTTTCAATGGCATTTTCATCTATATTAAATGTAGCTGTGTGCACGCCTGATATTATGCCTTGTTTTTTATTACCCGTTCCTAATCTAAAAAAACAAGCAGGCACTTGCTGAGATATAAAAGCAAAATCTTCGGCAGTCATGCGAAGTGGTAATTCAAAAACATTTTCTTTTCCTAAATAATTTGTGGCAACATTTTTTGCAGAGTTTGTAATCACTTCATCATTCACTAAAAAGGGATAACCTGTAACAATTTTTACTTCTGCCTTTGCATTTTTTTCTGTTGCAATTTTTTCCGCAATAACTTTTATTTTTTGATGTACTTGTTTGCGCCAATCTTCATTCATGGTTCTAAAAGTACCATCAATGCTAACTTTCTCTGGTATAACATTGGTTGCGCCATTGGCTACAACTTTACCAAAAGCAAGCACAGTTGGCGTATCAATACTTGCATCGTTAGGAAATTCTTTATTGAGTGCCAATAAAATTTCTGAAGCAATTAAAATAGGATTGTTGTATTCTTTGGGCATAGCAGCATGGCCACCTTTGCCAATTACATCAATATAAATTTCGTCGGTGCTGGCCATATACATGCCTGTTTTAAAGCCTGCTTGTCCGGCTTCTAAATCAGTAAACACATGCAAAGCAATAGCGGCATCAACTTTGGGGTTTTCTAAAATGCCTTCCTTAATCATTAACGATGCACCACCCGGTAAAACTTCTTCCCCAGGCTGAAAAATTATTTTTACAGAACCCTCAAAACTATCTTTTAATTCATTTAATATAAGTGCTGCACCCAATGCACAAGTACTATGTACATCGTGCCCACAGGCGTGCATAATGCCTTCGTTAACTGATTTGTAAGACACTTCGTTTTTTTCTGTAATAGGCAAAGCATCCATGTCGCCACGTAGTAGCACACATTTTTTATTTGGATTTTTGCCTTTAATAAGAGCTACTATACCTGTGTTTACAACCCCTGCTTCGTGTTCTATACGATGTTTAATTAGCTGTGTGCTAATGTATCGCGATGTTTCAATTTCTTTAAACGATAACTCGGGGTTGGTGTGCAGGTGTCTGCGTACGTCAACTAAGTAAGGAAAATAATGTTTTGCTTTTTCTTTAATTTGGCTAGATAGGTCTGACATAGATAGGGATTATTTCCAGAATAACATTTTCACTCCCATTAAAACCATAAAGCCGGCAAATATTTTTTTCACCACATTTTGATCAAGCGATATCGCTACTTTAGAACCTATAAAACCACCTAGTAAAAATGAGCTGGCAATTATTAAAGCAACTTTCCAATCTACAAATCCTTTTTGGTAATAATTCATAACCGCAAAAATTCCCGTAGGCAGTAGTAGTATTGAAAGCGATGTGCCTTGCGCCATTTGCTGATTAAAGCTTAAAAAATATACTAAGGCAGGCACTATAATAATGCCTCCGCCAACACCTACTAGGCCGCTTAAGCAGCCTGCTGCTAAGCCAATGCAAAGCAGAATTAAAATTTCATTCATAGATAATTTTTTATTTAGGTTTTCCATTAAAAATCGGTTGTAAGCGAAAAATAAATTACCTTGTTTTGACTGGTATAATTGTCAAGTCCCCACGAAAAATCTAAGCGTACAAAATAGCCTAATAACCTGGTACGTAAACCAACACCATATCCTGCTATAATTGCTTGTTTAGGCTCATTAATAATTACTTTAATTGGGTTGTTGTAAAACGAATATTGGTTAGTAGTGTTTTCTTTGCTAAAAGGGTTTGTGCCGTACCAGCACATGCCTAAATCAAAGAAAGGAATGACCTGAAAATTATTTAAAATATCTGAACGTAAAGGATGATTAGCTAAATATTTAAAAATAGGGAAACGTAACTCTGAATTATAAACCACAAAATTATTTCCGTTGCGGGCATTTTGTGTAAAGCCGCGCATATTAGTGGCTATTGTTTGAAAACCATAGGTCTCCGGGTGTTTTATTTGCTCGTTCCCATTAAACTTAGGTGCTATTTGATTATCTACTCCGCCCAAGTAATAACAAATCCTATCAGTGCCCCAAGAGCTTGCACCCGCTATACGATTTGCCCAAATTAAATCGCGATGTACTTTTAAATAGTGTCGTATATCAAAACCGGCATTAACCATATCTTGACGTTTTTCTAAATCATGAATGTTTATTCCTCTGTAATATTCTCCAAATAATTTTAAGCGCCAACCGTTATATAAGTTTAAACCCTTAGGACGTGTGTTATCAAACACATACTCCATTTTTACACCTGCCCAGTTATCGTAAGTGTTTGGTTTTGCAAGCGAATAATCGTCTTGCGCCGTATAAAGTGTTCTATCATTACGATAGCTTAAAGTGCCTCTAATACTTGATACTTCGTTAATGGGGTATTTTAATTTGTATTGTGCATCGTGCGTTAAAACTTTAACGATATACCCATTATCGCTTACTGCCGGAAGTGAAAGACGGTGCAGGATTAATTGCTTATCCCATAATTTTTTTCTGTGCTCTACGCTTATAATATATTCGTTGTTTAAATTAAGCCCTATGCGCATACCGGCACTTATTCTGTAATCTTCAAACAAATCGCTGGTAGCAACTTTTAAAAAACCGTTAATGCCGGGGTTTACATAATAACCTGTAAACTTTTCATAGGTTTGACTTAAGAAGGAATTATCTAACTGGGCTGTAACTTGGTCAACCGAAAAGTTTACATAATAGTTTTCTTGCTTCGGTAATTGAAAACCATCTTTAGGCTGACTGTTTGCTGCGGCAGTTTGCCCATCGGGCGAAGCAATAGTAGTTTGAGGTTTTGGGGTTGTGTTATTTTTATTCCCATTGTTTTTAAATGAGTAATTATTTATATCAACCGCACCCGAGTTGTTTTCTTGTGCAGGCGTAGTTGCTTCGGTTGAAGGGTTAGTAGCGGTATCTTTTGTCTTTGCTTTTGCGGCATAATTTTGCGCACGTCTAAAATAAGTGTTCTTTAAGCTGTAATTTTTATCTACATCTTTTTTATTGATTTGGTTAATGTACATATACTGCAATCCGTTCACATAAAAAATCTCAGCTACTTTGTTAGCTTTTATATTTACATCCTGCTCAAGCACACTTGTTTTGTTGTTTGAAATAGGGTGTGAGTTAAATATGTAACGATAATGTTCTGTAGTATCTACAAACGAAATAACGCTATCAAGCTTTGCAACAAACCTGTTTTTAATTCCATTTTGATCGCTTAGGTAGGTGAAATAGCCATCATAAAAATCGCTTGGTTGACTTTCTTGAATGTTTTTAGAATCAGTTACTCTGTAAAGTAGTTTAGATTTTGTTTTGCAATCGTATAAAAATATGTTGTGAAATTTTGTTTGCGGAAACTGAAACTTGTCATTATCACTTTCTTTAATCGTGTCTTGTATGCGGTTAGATGCAAACGCAATTTGATTTCCTTTGTTTATAAATGTGGGTGTTTCATCATCCCAAATATCATTGGTTATTTGTTCAAGTCCGCCCGCGTTTATCTGGTAAATAAAAATATCGCTTTGGCCTTTGGCTTTTTTTACTGCACTTAGCACTAATTTTTTTCCATCGGGGCTATAAGAAAATGCTTTAACTTTTTCTATGCCCGTAATGGGTCTGTCAACCATGTCTTTATCCTCAATGCTATAAGTACTTAAATAAGTTATACCCTTTTTTTCGTGCACCATAGCAAATGCTTTTCCGCCTGGGTGCCATGCCAATAAAGGGTAAGTAAGGTCGTTTAGTCGTTCTACTTTTGGTCCCCATTTAACAATCCGTTTTTGTTTTCCCGTGGTTAAGTCTTTTAAATAAACACGGTGCTGGCTCATTTCGTTGCGCGCATAAATAACCTGATTTCCATCAGGACTAATTTTTAATTGATAATAATCTCTTTTTGCTTTTGGTTTTAAAATAACAGGGTCTTGCGATGGGAAGGTTTGCGTGGTATCTTTTTTCATTGTGTTGCGCGAACGCGAGTCAATCCACTCATACAAAAGCCCTTGTGTGTTGTTGCCAACCACAAACATAAAAGCATTCTCTACATTTCTAGAAACTCGGGTCATGTATAAAACATTTGCGATGCTCGATTCGCCGTAGGTTTCAGCCACGTGTTGCCACAAACCACGCCCTACAATAGCAGCATCTTTCTCACTTAAACGAGCTAGCTTATAGTATCTGTCAAAAATAATCCCATCGCTTACAATATTGTCAACATTAGTATCCCAGCCTTCAGAAAGATAAGCTATCAAGCCTTTTTTGTACCAATCTGGGATGTTTAAAAAAGTCGAGTTGATTGCAGATTTTACGGCACCACCACCATATAATATTTCATTAATAACTACTTCGGCAACGCCTGCACGAATTTGTCGATCTAAATCGGCTAAGTTTCCATTAAAGTAAACACTAAGTTTAGAGCCCACTGCTTTTGATGTACCACCAGTGTTACTTATTAGGTCGGTAGATAAGCCTAAATTGGTTTGCCTAAAATCGCCTTGATTGCTGTAAACCAGTATTTGAAATTTTGTACTGCTTTGGTAATCAAGTTTTTTTTGTAAATCTTTTAAATGATAATCTGTGCGAAGCGAAACGTATCTGGCAATATCGCGGCACCCTTCGTAAAAATAAACCTGATAATTATCGTAATTGTAATAAGTCCAATAAAAAGGCTGATACTGTACCCTGCTTTTACCAAACTCTTGCTGAGACCCATAATAAAATTGTCCGTAAAAAAACGCTGGCAATAAAATAGCGGTTAAGAGTATGTAGTGCTTTATAAAACGCATAAGGTAAAGGGTAAAAGTAGTAATTTTTTAAGCCAAAAACCTTAAAAAATGTTAGAACTGGGTTAAAATTTAGGGAAAGATAATCTTACTAAAAAAGCTAACTTTGCAGCACCATGAGCGATAAGATTAATCACGAGTGCGGCATTGTACTCATCCGCCTTTTAAAACCACTGCCTTACTACCGTAAAAAATATGGCTCGGCTCGTTTTGGCCTGCACAAGCTGTATTTAGTAATGGAAAAAATGATTAACCGTGGGCAAGATGGTGCGGGTGTTGCAACCATCAAATTAGATACAGCTCCGGGTACCCAATATATTGATAGACTTCGTTCGGTGCGAACGCGTGCTACACTAGATATTTTTACCCAGATACACGATAAGTTTAATGATGCAAAAAAACAATTTCCTGATGAGTATAACGAAGTAGATTGGCAGAAAAAAAATCTCCCGTTTTTGGGCGAGTTATTAATAGGACACTTACGCTACGGTACTTTTGGAAAAAATAATATTGAAAGTTGTCATCCATTTTTACGTCAAAATAATTGGAAAACACGTAACCTGGTTGTTGCCGGAAACTTTAATTTAACCAATGTTGATGAGCTTTTTGAGCACTTGGTAGAGCTTGGTCAGCATCCACGCGAAAAAGCCGATACGGTTACCGTGATGGAAAAAATCGGTCATTTTTTAGAAGTAGAAAATGATAAATTATTTCGCATATACAAAGCACAAGGGTATAACAACGCAGAAATATCTGACTTAATTGCAAAAAACTTAGATGTAGCCGCTATACTTACCGAAGCCAGCAAACGCTGGGATGGAGGTTATGTTATGGGGGGCTTAATTGGACACGGAGACGCTTTTGTATTACGTGATCCAAACGGGATTCGTCCTGCTTTTTATTATCATGATGATGAAATTGCAGTAGTTTGCTCTGAACGCCCTATTATTCAAACCGTGTTTGACATTAAAATAGAAGACGTAAAAGAAGTTAAGCCCGGGCACGCTGTTATTATTAAAAAAGATGGTACCGTAACCGAGGAACAAATAAACGAACCTGAAAAAAAATTAGCTTGTTCTTTCGAGCGCATTTATTTTTCGCGCGGTAACGATGCGGGTATATATTCAGAGCGCCATAGCTTGGGCTCTAACATGGTAGAGCCAGTTTTAAAAGCCATTAATGGCGATTTAGTAAATACAGTTTTTAGTTACATTCCTAACACAGCTGAGGTTGCTTTTGGTGGCTTGGTTGATGGAATGCGTGATCATTTAAACAGAGAGAAAACAAAAAAACTAACTGCGGATAAAAATTTATCGGCTAAAGAAATTAATGATTTGCTGGACGTACATCCACGCATAGAAAAAATTGTTTTAAAAGATGCCAAGCAACGTACTTTTATTACAGACGATGCGCATCGTGATGATTTAGTGAGTTTGGTTTACGATATAACCTATGGCATAATTCGTAAAGGAGTTGACACTTTAGTGGTAATGGACGACTCAATTGTTAGAGGAACTACATTAAAACAAAGCATTTTAAAGATACTAGATAGACTTGAGCCTAAAAAAATAGTGGTGGTTTCATCGGCACCGCAAATTCGTTTTCCTGATTGTTATGGCATAGATATGGCCGTGCTAAATAAATTTATTGCCTTTGAAGCAGCTATTTCTTTACTGAAAGAGCGCGGTAAAGAAAATGTTATCGAACAGGTGTATGAAAAAGCAAAAGCGCAATTACTGCTTGTTAAAGAAGATCAGGTTAATGTAGTAAAAGAAATTTACAGCTCGTTTACTGCGCAAGAAGTATCAGATAAAATTGCTGAACTACTAAAACCAAAAGAGTTGAAAGCTGAGCTACAAATTATTTATCAATCTATAGAAGGCTTACATAGCTCTTGCCCTGATAACTTAGGCGATTGGTACTTTACAGGTAATTATCCAACACCAGGTGGTAATAAAGTAGCTAATAAAGCTTTTGTGCATTTTATGGAAGGCAAACTTATTAGAGCCTATTAAAATTTATGCAGGCTGTAATTTATTACATAGCACTCCCTTTTCTGTATTTAATTTCCCTTCTTCCTTTTTGGCTTATGTACAGGGTGTCCGATTTGTTTTTTATAATCCTATACTATGTTTTGGGTTACAGAAAAAAGGTTGTGATGGAAAACCTACGAAATTCATTTCCGGAAAAGAGCGAGCAAGAGCTAAAAAAAATATGCTTTGATTTTTACAGATATCTGTGCGATTTATTTTTAGAAACCTTTAAAACGCTAACCGTATCAAAAAAAACCATGCTC
>DATHOW010000150.1:0-9160 GCA_035484495.1 Bacteroidia bacterium
AATTTGTAATTGTATGTTTTCTTTTTGAGGGACTTCTTCATCCGTATTTGCAAAATCATTTAACTCAACTTCAAGGTTTTTATGTTCGAACGACTTATTATCTCTAAAATAATTGCGTAAAAAATTTATATGCGTTTTAAATACAAAGCCTCTTTGTTTATGATCATTCTCAAATGTGTATTTATCATGTACTTCGGCCATTTTATAAATTGTTTTATAAATAATAGTCCAAGTATCATCTTCATTAATACTATAATTTTTGCAGGTATAAGCAAAAAGTTTTTTAGCATAAACCTCATAATACATTTTTACTGTGGCGTTTGTGCCTTCAGTAATAATGGATTTTTTTTCAGTTAATAAACTCATAAATGAACCTGTCTATTATATATAACACGGTTTGGTAACAAGATATATAATTTATAGTTTAAAAAGTATTTCGATAATCGTAATGTTTTAAATATCGTATCTTTATATATAGCTGCAAAAGGAATTTATATAGTTAGCATTAACTCGGGCAATTATTCAGTACAAAAAAACTTTTTGTAGAATAATAAATATCCTACTATATTAGTAGGATATTTAAAATAATATGTTGCCAAAAAAATCAAAGTACGCTATAAAAGCATTAGTATTTTTAGCTAAAAAATACAGGAAAAATAAACCTGTGCGCATTAACGAAATTTCAGAAGCTGAGAAAATTCCTCGTAAATTTTTGGAAGCAATTTTACTTGAACTCCGAAAAAATGGATTATTGGGAAGTAAGATGGGGGCTGGTGGGGGCTACTATTTGCTAAAACATCCCGAAGAAATTATGTTGAGCAATGTTATACGAATTACAGGTGGCCCTATTGCTTTACTGCCTTGTGTAAGCTTGAATTTTTACGAGCCGTGTGTGGAATGTTTACACGAAGTTACTTGCGGTTTGCGCGATGTTGTTTTGCAAGTTCGTGAGGCAAGCATTAAAATATTATCTAAAACAAGCATTGAGGATATAATTTTACGAGAAAAAAAGTTAGAAAAGAAAATACAAAACCCTGTTATTATCAAGGGTAAGGCAAAGTAAATTCCTACTATTCCCATAGGATATAAGTAAATTTATTATTTTTTTCTTGTTTATGTAAAATTACTTGCATTACTTTGCGTCGTAAAATTTAAATTGGAATTATGACAACTTTTAAAATGTATATGTGTTGCATGTCTTATCGCCCGTGGCGGATGGAATAGTAGTATCATATACATTGATGTACAAAAACCTTTCTGCTAACACAGGAAGGTTTTTTTTTGAGCTCGAATCAGGTAAATTTTAAAACAACAACACAAATAGTAACTCATGCAAAGTTTCAGAACAGAATTAGAAAATATAAACTCCTTTTCAAAAGTTTTAATCGAGAAAGACATCATCGATCTCGATAAAAAAATACATGAGTTTAGGGAAGGTAAAATACACGAAGAAAAATTCCGTAGTCTTCGCTTAGCACGTGGTGTTTACGGCCAACGCCAACAAGGCGTGCAAATGATTCGCATTAAATTGCCTTTTGGTAAGTTAAGTGTAAAACAGATGTTGCGCATTGCAGATATTAGTGACGAGTACTCGAATGGTAATTTGCATTTAACTACCCGACAGGATGTACAAATACACCATGTAAGTTTAGATAGAACACCTGAGCTTTGGGCTAAACTAGAACAAGATGATATTACATTACGTGAGGCTTGCGGCAATACAGTAAGAAACATTACGGCATCTGCCGAGGCAGGAATTGACCTGAACGAATTATTTGATGTTTCTCCGTACGCTTATGCTTTATTCAATTATTTTTTGCGCAAACCGTTTTGCCAGGAATTAGGTAGAAAAATAAAAATTGCTTTTTCGAATAATGAAAAAGATACTGCCTTAACTTATATACACGATTTAGGTTTCATCCCTAAAATAGAAAATAACCAAAGAGGATTTAAAATATTAATTGGCGGAGGCTTAGGTGCCCAGCCCTTTTTGGCACAAACTGCTTTTGAGTTTTTGCATGAAGATAAAGTGATTCCGTTTGTTGAAGCTACATTGCGTGTATTTGATAGACATGGTGAAAGAGCCAGCAGACATAAAGCACGCTTAAAGTATTTAATTAATAAAATTGGAATAGAAACCTTTCTAAATTTTGTAAGAGAAGAAGAACAAGCATTGTTGGTAAAGGAATTTAAAATTGATACTACAGTTAAACCAAAACTTACAACCCTCCGCTATACCATAAAAAAAGATGCAGTTATTGTCAACGAAGAAAAATATAATAAATGGAAAAGAACCAACGTGTTCAAACAAAAACAAACTGGCCTATTTGGTGTATATATTAAAATTCAGTTGGGTAATCTTTCAAGTGTTGATGCCAGAAGATTAACAGAAGTTGTAAAAAAGTACGCGGATGCTGAAGATATACGTATAACTATTAATCAAGGTGTTTTATTAAGGAATGTTTATGAAAACGATTTGCCTTTTATTTATAATGAACTCGATGCGATTAAATTAGCTAAACCAGGATTTGATTCGGTTGGAGATATAACTGCATGCCCGGGGACTGACACTTGTAATTTAGCTATTTCAAATAGCACACATATTTCGGTTGCTTTAGAAGAGATTATTTATAGCGAGTTTCCGGATTTAGTTTACAACCACGATATAAAAATTAAGATAAGTGGTTGCATGAATTCTTGCGGACAACATGGTTTGGCTCAAATTGGCTTTCATGGTAGTTCGTTTAAAGTTGGCACCAATGTGGTACCGGCATTGCAGGTTTTATTGGGTGGTGGAACTGTTGGTGATGGCAAAGGAAGGATATCTGACAAAATAATTAAAGTTGCCAGTAAGCGTGGGCCAGATGTGTTGCGCACATTATTTAATGATTTTGAAAAAAATGCAGTTGAAGGCGAGTATTTTAATAGCTACTATGATAAACAAGGCAAAGATTATTTCTATCAACTATTAAAACCCTTAGCAGATAATTCTACATTAAAAAATGAAGATTACATAGATTGGGGTCAAGGTAAAAAATTTGCCACGGCAATTGGAGTTGGAGAATGCGCCGGTGTAGTAATTGATTTGGTGGCCACTTTATTTTTTGAGGCAGAAGAAAAACTTGCCTTTGCTGCCGAGGCTTTTGAAAATGCAGGATATGGAGATAGCGTTTATTACAGCTACGCTGCTTTAATTAATGCTGCAAAGGCACTATTACTAGATAATCAAATCCATGTAAACACACAACATGGCGTAATTGCAGATTTTGATAAATTATTTGAAACGGATACACCGTTTGCTTATAACACAACGTTTAAAGAATTGGTTTTGCAAATAAATAAAAACGAACCATCAAAAGAATTTGCTGAAACTTATTTTTCTGAAGCCACTCAATTTGTAAATGAGGTAAAGCAATATCGTACTAATTCAATAAAAGATGAAAAAATTGAAACGCTAAATTAAAATGAAAAAACATTATCAATATATAAAACTTAATAGTTGTTGTTGCTGTATGATAATGATATAACTGTATTTGATGTTTCGGCAGATACAGTTTACCGTTAAGTCGAAACAATTCAAAAAAATAAATTAAAGACAGTTATAAAAATGAAAACAGAAAAATATCCAAAATTAACTATAGCTGGTGCCGGCCCTGGTGATATAGAGTTAGTAACCATAAAAACTATAAAAGCATTACAACAAGCCGATGTTGTTTTATATGATGCTTTGGTTAATAAAGAGCTTTTAAAATATGTGCCCCTTGATGCACTTGTAATTTATGTTGGAAAACGGAATAAATATCATACTTACACCCAAGAACAAATCAATACACTAATAGTAGATTTAGCTTTTACTCGTGGTCATGTAGTTCGTTTAAAAGGTGGAGACCCATTTGTATTTGGCCGTGGACAGGAAGAGAAAAAATATGCTGAAGCTTTTAATATAGAAACAGTTGTATTACCTGGTTTATCCAGCTCTATTTCTGTGCCAACCTTAGCCGGTATTCCTGTAACGCACCGAGGTGTAAGTGAAAGCTTTTGGGTTATTACTGGCACAACTAAAGAAAATGAACTATCAAGAGATGTTTTAGTAGCCGCTAAAACAAACGCAACCGTAGTTATTTTAATGGGGCTTGCTAAGTTGAAAGAAATTACGGAAGTGTTTAAAACGGAGAATAAAGAAGATACAGCTATTGCACTTATTCAAAATGGCTCGTTACCAAACCAAGCAATTGCTTTTGGGACTATTGGGACTATAGTTGTGATTGCTGAGCGCGAAAACATAAAAGCTCCTGCTGTAATAATTATTGGTGATGTGGTAAAGCAACATGACGACTTCCCAGTTGCATTGTCCAACTTAAATTATTTGTTTAACTAAAATATTCTATCAGTATGAAAAAAAATAGATTATATATTTTAATTGCTTTGATTTTTAATTACTCTGCGCTTTTTTCTCAGGATAAAAAAACTATAAATGCAGATATGGTTTGGCTTGGTTATTATAACTCAGTAAAAATTAATACTAAGTTTTCTATAAATTCGGATTTCCAGGTTAGAACAAGAAATAGCCAATGGTATCAATTTTTAGGAAGAACAGGTGTTGTATATGCCTTAAGTGGTAGAGTTTTTATTCTTACCGGCTTTGCCACGTTTCTTTATCCGCAAAATAACGATATAACCATTTTAAGAAAAGAGTGGAGGCCTTGGGAAGAAATTATGTTTACCGATAATATCGGGCGCTTAAAAATAATACATCGGTTTAGGTTAGAAGAGCGTTATAATCAACAAGTAGCAAAAGATAAACTTACAGACAGTTATTCATTCAATTATCGTTTTAGGTACAAACTTGATTTGCAATGCCCTTTGTTTCGTAAGGATAAAACCGGTCGCGTGTTTTTTGCCAATATCGGAAATGAGTTGATGATTAACGCAGGGAAAATAATTAAGTACAATTACTTTGATCAAAACCGTACCTGGATAGGGTTAAATTTTGTACTTAATCAACAATTTACATTCCAACTGCAATACATGCATATTTGGCAACAACAATCAAACGGTTACACATTAGAAGACGATAATGTTTTACGTTTTAATATTTATCACACCATTAATGGAAACAGAAAAAACAAAAAATAATTTATACCCCATTTTCTTAAAACTAGAAAATTTTAAACTCCTTATTGTTGGGGGAGGAAAAGTTGCGCTGGAAAAAATAAATTCCGTGTTAAAAAATAGCCCGAAGACCGAAATCACATTAGTTTCTATAAACGTAAATGAAGAAATAAAAGAGTTTGCAAAAAACTTCTCTAGCCTTAAAATAATAGAACGTCCATTTGAGGAAAGTGATTTAAATAGTACTGATTTTGTTATTATTGCTGTTAATGATAAAGAAATAAGTGCTTCAATAAAAAAACTAACAGCCGAGAGGAAGATAATAACTAATGTAGCAGATACTCCTGAGCAATGTGATTTTTATTTAGGCTCTATTGTACAAAAAGGAGATGTGAAAATTGCTATATCAACCAATGGTAAATCGCCTACGCTAGCAAAACGTTTACGCGAAACCTTCGATGAGGCAATTCCTTATGAAATAAATGACTCGATTAATGACCTCGTTGAAATCCGTAAAAACCTAAATGGCGATTTTAAAGAGAAAGTAAAACAATTGAATGAAATTACTTCTGTACTGGTTGAACAGAAAACCAAAGAGAAGAAAAAATCAATCAGCACTAAACGAATTATTATTTATAGTTTAAGTGCGCCTGCTTTACTTATAGTGGGTTACCTGCTTTCCATGTACCTGCCACCAAATGTTATTGGTGGTTATGCTACGCAAATTGCAAGCAGTATAGATTCATCTATTTTGTTTTTTATTCTAGCCGGGTTTACTGCACAAATGATTGATGGTGCTTTGGGTATGGCTTATGGCGTAACAGCTACCACATTTTTACTTTCGTCGGGTGTGCCACCCGCAGCGTCAAGTGCAAGCGTTCATGCTTCGGAGATTTTTACGAGCGGTGTATCAGGTTTAATGCATTTAAAATTTGGTAACGTTAACACTAAACTGTTTCGTACACTTTTACTGCCGGGCATTTTAGGGGCTATTTTGGGTGCGTTTGTGTTATCTAAATTACAAGATTATAATTATATCATTAAACCTTTAGTATCTTCTTACACTTTGTTTTTAGGGCTTTTAATTATTTTTAAAGCCTTGAAAAAAGACAAAATACGCGAGCGCATTAAAAAAATATTTCCTTTGGCCTTGGTTGGTGGTTTTCTTGATTCAATTGGTGGTGGTGGCTGGGGCCCCGTTGTAACGTCAACCTTGGTGGCCGGAGGCAGAAATGCACGCTTTGCTATTGGTTCGGTTAATCTGGCTGAATTTTTTGTTTCGCTGGCAAGCTCACTCACTTTTTTTACGTTTATTGGTTTAACACATTGGAGCATCATTGCAGGCTTAATTATCGGGGGTGTAATTGCAGCGCCTTTTGCAGCTTATTTATCAAGTAGAATTCCGGCAAAAAGCACTATGATATTTGTAGGCATAGTAGTAATAATAACAAGTTTAAAACGATTATTTTTTTAATATGATAACAACAGACATTACAATTATTGGGGCGGGTCCCGTAGGCTTATTTGCCATATTTGAAACAGGCTTATTAAAACTTCGCTGTCATTTAATTGATTTTCTTCCGCAAGCGGGTGGTCAGCTTACAGAGATATACCCTAAAAAACCCATTTATGATATACCGGGTTATCCAACTGTGTTAGCGCAAGAATTAGTCGATAATCTTTTAAAGCAAGCAGAACCCTTTAAGCCAACTTTTACATTTGGAGAACGAGTTGAGAAATTGGAAAAAATTGGAGAACGAGATTTTGTAGTTACTACTAATTTGGGTACAAAAATTAATTCGAGTGTGGTGGTTATTGCAGGGGGGCTTGGCTGTTTTGAACCACGTAAACCAGACACCATCGGTTTAACTGATTTTGAAAACGGAAAAGGCGTTAGTTATGTAGTACTCGACCCGGAAAAATACCGTGATAAAAAAATTGTTATTGCGGGTGGTGGAGATAGTGCTTTAGATTGGACTATTTTTTTGGCTGACATAACTAAAGAAATTACACTTGTTCATCGTAGTGAATCATTTCGTGGTGCACCAGACTCTGTAAGTAAAGTTCAAAACTTGGCAAAAGAAAATAAAATCAATCTTTTACTAAACACACAACTCACCGAAGTGCAAGGTGGTGATCACTTAGAAAAGGTAATTGTAACTAATCTTAAAATAAATGAAGTAAGTGCTATTGAGGCAAATAATGTAATTCCACTTTTTGGGTTGAGTCCAAAGTTAGGTCCAATTGAAGGCTGGGGTTTAAATATTGATAAAAACGCTATCGAAGTTAACGCAGATGATTATAGCACTAATGTACCCGGCATCTATGCTATAGGTGATATAAACACGTATAAAAATAAACTGAAATTAATTTTATGTGGATTTCATGAGGCAGCTTTAATGGCACACAGTGCATATAAATATATAAATCCGGGAGTAAAATATACCATGAAATATACTACGGTAAACGGTGTAAATTCATTTTAAATAAAATATAATGCAACAAACAATTTTACTTATAAACGAGTTGATAAAAGATAAATCCTCTGAAGATGCTTTGCAAACGATTTCTGCGCATTTTCCGGGCGAGGTTATTTTCTCAAGCAGCTTGGGTTATGAAGACCAAGTAATAACGCATTTTATTTTTTCTAACAATTTGCCTATTGATGTTTTCACGCTTGATACGGGCAGATTATATAGTGAAACCTATTCTGTTTTGCAGAGCACTTTAGATCGGTATAAAAAACCAATTAAAGTTTTTTACCCGCAAACAAATGCAGTAGAAAAATTAGTATCGGAAAAAGGACCAACGAGTTTTTACAACTCTACTGAAAACAGAAAAGAATGTTGTTTTATTAGAAAAGTTGAACCTTTAAAGCGAGCCTTGCAGGGATATTCTATATGGATAACGGGTATACGTGCTGAACAATCAGAAGGAAGGAAAGATGTTCCTTCGTTAGAGTGGGACGAGATAAATAAAATGATAAAATTTCATCCCATAATTGACTGGACCTTAGATGAAGTGAAACAATATATTACTAAATACAACATCCCTTATAACCCCTTACATGATAAAGGTTTTGTAAGCATTGGTTGCGCACCTTGTACAAGAGCTATAAAAGCAGGAGAAGATTTTAGAGCCGGACGTTGGTGGTGGGAACAAAACAATAAAAAAGAATGTGGATTGCATTCAAATTAAAAAAAGTAGAAATGAGTAAACAGGATATAGATTATTTAGATGAGCTAGAGGCGGAGGCCATATACATTATGCGCGAAGTGGCAGGGCAATTTGAACGCCCCGCACTTTTATTTAGTGGTGGAAAAGATAGTATTTGCTTAGTTCATTTGGCGTTAAAAGCCTTTCGTCCGGGTAAATTCCCTTTTCCTTTAGTGCATGTAGATACGGGACATAATTTTCCGGAGGCTTTGCAGTATAGGGATGATGTGGTTAAATCGATAGGCGAAAAATTAATTGTTCGGAAAGTTGAAGACACCATTAAATCAAAAAAATTGCAAGATGCCAAAGGAAAATTTCCAAGTAGAAATGCCTTACAAACGTATACGCTGTTAGATGTTATTGAAGAATTTGAGTTTGATGCTTGTATCGGTGGAGCGCGTAGAGATGAGGAAAAGGCCCGCGCTAAAGAGCGTATCTTTTCAGTAAGAGATGAGTTTGGACAATGGGATCCTAAAATGCAACGCCCTGAACTTTGGAACATTTACAATGGTAAAATAAATAAAGGAGAAAACGTACGCGCGTTTCCAATAAGTAATTGGACAGAATTAGATGTGTGGAATTATATTAAGCGAGAAAATATTGAATTGCCTTCTATTTATTTTACACACGAGCGCGAGTGTGTAGTTACCGAAAGCAAACGACTAATGTCTAATTCAGAATATTTGCAATTAGATGCAACGGATGAATTGGTTACAAAAAAAGTAAGATACCGTACCGTAGGCGATATGACTTGTACGGCGGCAATTGAAAGTGAAGCTTATAAAATTGATGATATTATTAACGAAATAAAAGAAGCTAAAATTAGCGAACG
>DATHOW010000151.1:0-4075 GCA_035484495.1 Bacteroidia bacterium
AATGTTATCAGTAGCAACTACAATTAATGCCGTCGATTGAAAAAGGAAAAACATAACCCCCACAGTCATTAATTTTCTGGCATATTTAAAATCTACAAATTTTAAAGATGGAGCATAATCTTTATAATAAGTTTTATAAAACCAGACGCCTGTAACTAAAGGCACAATAACATTTATAACTCCTATGGTTATAGCTAAGTAAACCAATGAGCCTTGGGTAGTTTTGGTAAGTATAAAAATAACAAGTAACGATAACACGCTGCAAGCGGTATTTAATGCTCCCGACATGGCTGTTTTTTGATCAGCCAAAAATACTGCGCCAATTAGCTTAACCACCAACTGCAAACAAAACGAACTAAAAATAATAGCAGTCACCCTTGTTAACTCTATAGCTTTTTCTTCACTTACATTTAGTATATCTGCCCAGTTTAAATAATGATTAACAACTAAAAATAAAGCACAGGCAGTGCCCATTATAATGCCCAGCATAGCATAAGCTGTACTTAAATAAGTACGTGCCGCAGCTTTATCTCCACTGGCAACCGATTCCGCAAATTTATTCCGCAGCCCGTTTCCTAAACCAATATCAAGTAATCCGAACCAGCTAATAATGCTATATAAAGTAAGCCAAATACCATAATTAACAGGCGTTAAATAGTTAATGGTAAGTGGCACTAAAACAAAGCTTGTTAAAACGCTAATGCCTTTTATTGCAACTGACGCAAGTATATTTTTTTTAGCCTTAACACTCCGGCTATGCCCAACGGTGAAGTAGTTTTTAAAATTAAATTCTTTTATTTTATGAATCAACTCCATCACGCTTTCACACAATTAAAATAAATTAAGCTGAAGTTTTTTTACTGAATATACGCTGTAATTTACTTTTCTTTTTTTCCTCTTGCTCTTCGCCGTAACCATAACCACCATAACCGTAACCATAGCCATAACCGTATCCATAACCCGTCGAAGTATCTTTAACAGCATTAAACACAATTCCAAGGTTTTTAATTTTCCCTTCTTCGTACAGCTTGTTAATAAATTGCAAGTGTTGCTTACGGCTCACATTTTGCCTTACCACATAAATATTTACATCCGAGTATTTCGATAACACAATTCCATACGTTACCAATCCTATTGGAGGAGTATCAACAATTACATAATCATACTTTTCGCTTAAATAGGCAAATAATTCATCCATCTTCTCCTTAAATAAAAGCTCTGATGGATTTGGGGGCACCGGGCCCGAAAAAATAATATCTAAATGGGGTACATTATCTACATGTTGAGTTACTTCTTCTATCGTTGATATACCTGCCAAATAATTACTCATTCCCTTATCGTGTTTCAGTTTTATGCCTTCCACCAATTTGGGTTTACGCATATCCAAACACACCAACACAGTCTTTTTTTCCGATATGGCAAAAATGGCCGATAAATTATAAGCGCAAAACGTCTTCCCTTCTCCGCTTATAGATGATGTAACTAAAATAACATTCTGTTTTTTCTTACTTTTATTTTCGCCAATAAAATAGTTAATGTTTGTTCGTATTGTTCTTAGCGATTCTAAAAATATAGCTTTTGGTTTTTGTTCAGAAAACAAACTGAAATTATTTTCATTCAACCCAATAATGCCCATTAAAGGAATTTTTGTATTATTCTCTAACACTTCTTTATCAGCAACCTTATCGTTTAACAAGTTGCGTAACGAAATACCAAGTGCAGGTAAAAGCAATCCTAAAACAATAGCTATGGCATTTGTTTTACTTTTCACTGGTTTAATAGGGCTGTATGATGGTTCTGCTTTATCTATTATTCTATTATCAGATACCGTTGATGCTAAAAGAATTGCTGTTTCGGACCGTTTTTGCAAAAGATAAACATACAAGCCTTCCTTAATAGTAAACTGGCGTTTAATGCTTATCAGTTCTATTTCAGTTTTAGGCATATTTCTTATCTTACCTTCAATCTTTCCAAGTTGTTGATTAGCCTCTTTTTGTATCAGGTTATAATTTTGCCTTATGCTATTAAGTGTTTCTAAAATAGAGCCTTTTATCTTTTTTATTTGTTGGTCAAGACCCTCTACAATTGGATTATTTGGTTTCGAATCATAATTACGTCTATCTCGTTCATTTTCAAGCTCACTTAAATTAGAAATAAGTTTAATTAATAAAGGGTCTGCAATACCTAAGCTACTGGGTGTGATGTCATTTACTTTTTTATTTTCTTTAATATATTTCTCTAAATAATCTATAAAACTAAGCTGGACATTATTTTCCGATATTTTTTCATCTAAATCTTTCACCTGATCTAAAAATACTTTCGATTCAGCATCCACATCAATAATGCCTTTATTACTTTTATAAGCCAGCATATTGTCTTCTATCTGTTTTAATTCTTCCGAAATTTGCTTAATCTGTGTATCAATAAATTTAATCGAATTGCTGGCTAATAAATTTTTTTGCTCAATGCTATTTTGTATATATACTTCACTTAGTTTATTTAAAAAATCGGCGCATTGTTCCGGCACAACGTCCGTAGCACTAAGCTGTAAAATAGACGAGCCCGTTGCGGCCACCTCTATCATAAGGTTAGCGGCATAATAATTAGCTATATTTTCTATAGGGTTAAAAAATACTTTAAAATTCTTTTTATCGTAAACTGGATCATTAAACAAATTACTATCAAACTCCTTTCGTTTATTTACTTTAAATACACCTAGTTCATTTGTAATTGTTTTGTTAAAACTACATTCTTGTATTTTTGTTTGCTCCTTTTTATTTCTTGGATAATAACTAAGCTCAAACTTATCTTGGTTTAAAATCTTAATATCTAATTCCGAAAAATAAGCTGTTTCAGAAAGTGTATCAGCCTTAATGGTAAAAGGGCACTTAGTATATAACTCTGTTGATTTTATTTTCCCTTGTAATATATAGGTTTCTTCTAATTCTAACTGCTTCACAGCTTTTGATATAAGCGATACTGATTTTAAAATCTGCATCTCATTTTCAATGTTTCTATTACGTTTATAATTGTTTAGTTCTTTTAAAATATCTTCTCCACCAGCGTTTTGGTCTTCAAGAATTATTCGGCAAGATGATCTGTAAATGGGTGTAGCGTACCAATTATAATAACGAGCTATAAATAAGGCTATAATTAAAGAAACAAGAAATAACCACCAAAATTTCAAGTATCCAAACAAAAAACGTTTTACGTTAAAATTTCTTTGTTCTATCTCTAGTCCCGGCGACTGATCTGGGCTGTTGCTCATTTTTACGTACAGATAATTAATCCTATAAAGGTATAAAAAAACGGGTAGCTAACAATTGACTAAAGATTATTATAGAAAGGAAAACTCAGTATTTATTGAGTAAGAAACTGCATTTCAAATAACTTCAATTGCAGTTCATATAATTTCAATTTAATCTCAAGGTCTTTATCCTCTTTTTTAGATGATTTCTTTTTAAATAATGGTTTCTTATCCGAGCTAGAGCCCGTCATATCATTATTATATGCATCCGAACCATCCGAAGAGCTAGCTTTAGAGTCTTTAGCATGTGGCCTTAATAATCTTTGGTCATCTGGTACTTCATCTTCATCTCCTCTTCCAAAGTTATAACACAAACCTATTCCGGTATATAAATATTTATCATCCTTAGTCCATGCTCTCTGCCATGAGTCCACTGATTTAGAGAATACAGTTACATAATAAATATCTAAAACTATATCTGTCTTTTTATTTAGTTTAAAGTTAATTTTTCCGCCTATTGGCAAAATAAAAGCGCTTGCCATTTTAGCCTTAGTTGTAACTACACCACCTGCGCTTGTTGTTCCAGCACTATCAATTCCCTTGGTATTATATCCTGTAGCTTTTTCAATGTACCATTGGTTGTTATTGGCCAATTTGTATAAAATACTTCTGTAATATACTTGTCCAAAACCAGCTGTAAGATAAACACCTAATCGGTTAAAAAATTTCCTGTCATTTTTTTCTCTAAAGAAAAACTGTGATAAATTATACTTCACATTTATAGAGTAACTAAGTACATCACCTTTAAAACGTCTTTCGTATAGCGGC
>DATHOW010000152.1:0-5295 GCA_035484495.1 Bacteroidia bacterium
CTACACTTTCTCTAACCAAATCTCCTTCAAAATACGTAAACCCATTTTTTAAATATTCTTTTTTAGGGAAATTAATAGTATATGTTTTTTTGGTAGTATTAGGTAATGTGTTTGTTCTTAACCACGGGTTAAAAATTTTAAGTAAATTATATGTATATCCCAAAGAGACTGCAAATCTTGATAAATCCGTAATCGCTGTATCTACTTTATAAGGAACCAGTGGCACACCATAAAAACTTTGGGATATTTTTAATTTATGTTTAGAGGAATTTTCTACTAAGGTTTTTAATGCCAACACACGGTATAAATATCTAGCAGTTTCTTTATTCAACATTAAATCATAATAATTGTTAGATTTTTGTTTTTTTAATTGCTGTTCAATCCCCCCACTTCCAAGGTTATATGCAGCAGCGGCAATTGTCCAGCTACCAAATTTTTTATATGCCTCCTTAAAAAACTTACAAGCAGCTTCTGTGCTTTTTTCTACGCTATAGCGCTCATCTACTTCATCATTAATTTCTAAGCCATAATTTGAGCCGGTACTAGCTACAAATTGCCAAAAACCAGCCGCGCCTTGTGATGATTGGGAGTTGGTAAGGTTACTTTCTTCTAGGGCAATATATTTTATATCATCCGGAATATCATTGCGTTTCAAAACCGCTTCAATAGGTGGGAACCAAAGGGCGCAACGCTTTAGTAACACATAGGCCGACGACGAATTACCTATGAACTCCTTATCCAAATTCTCTTTTATACTATAATCGTTTTGAGGCACAGCTTCTCCTGCAAAATGAATGTCTTTCGGTATACTTAATCCAAAAAGGCTTTGGGCTGGGTTTATGTAGTCCGTATTTACTTCGTTCGACTTAAAAGCAATTTTCGAAAAAAAATATCCAAAAGAAAGGAATACAAAAAATGCTAGCGATAAAACAAAATAATTTATTTTTTTACTGAAACTAAGCATGGCGTTTTCGCCTTGTAAGATACAGCAAAAACAAAAACAAAAAAAATGGATAAACAGTAAATAATAACGAACGCTGGGGACTAAAATCCGACTGATTAATTAATAATAGAGCCAAACTTCCTCCAATTATATTTATCGCAAAAAACATAAGAGCTATCTTCTTCTCGCTAATGCCATGGTAAAATAAATTATGTGTAGTATGGTCTTTACCGCCAACAAAAGGCGACGAACCCTTTAATATTCTATTAATTACAACAATAGCCGTGTCAGTAAGTGGCATAATAAAAACCAAGGCAACCAATATTAAATTATTTATAGGATAAATAATCGGGAAATTATTTTTATCGATTACAGGTACATTCCAGCAAAATTCAATTCCACAAAAGGCTAAAAAAATTCCCAAAAACTGACTACCACTATCCCCCATAAACATTTTAGAAGGGTGCCAGTTGTACGCTAAAAACCCACAAAGTGTTCCAATAACAGCAATTATAATGAGTGTAAGAGGTTGAGTAGCTAAATTGTTTTGCGCACTAAAAATTACAGAAAACACACCTATCGCAATAGTTGTAATTGCCGATATACCATCCATATTATCAAGCATATTAATAGAGTTCATAATGGCTACAACCCATAATACGGTAAGTGAGTAATTTAAAAACTCACTTTCAAATGTGTTTATTTTTGTGCCTGTGCTTATAAGTATAATGCCACACAAACACTGAACAATAAATTTCACTAGCGGTTTGGTATCATAAGCATCATCCGCCATGCCCATTAAAAAAGCCGCAGTAACCGAGCATAAAAGCCCCACTATTTTTAAGGTAGAAAAAAACCCTTGTTTACCCTGTGTTATAATTTCTAAAGTAATAAATGCAAATAAAAAAACAATGTAAAACGATAATCCACCTAAGGCTGGTTTTGCCGTTGAATTCCACCTAATTTGCACACTATTATTTCTTCTTGTACCAAGGTTTTTAGAAAAATTTAAAAGCAATTCATTTATCAGGATAGAAAAAATAAGTGTTCCGCAAAACAGAAAAGTATATAATAAAGGTATATTTGCTAAGAAATTCATTCTTGTTAAAACGGAGAAACAAAATCTTTAAAAGGAGTGCCCTCATCATCTTTTGCAGAAAGAAGCGGGTTTTCTACACCCCAATTTACATTAATGTCTTTATCATTCCATAGAACACACGCTTCAGACTCCTTGTTATAATAATTAGTGCATTTGTAATGAAAAATTGTGTTATCCTGCAAAGTCAAAAAGCCGTGGGCAAAACCTGCCGGCACCCAAAACATAGTTTTGTTTTGCTCACTTAACTCAATAGAAAAATATCTACCATAAGTGGGCGATTTTTTTCTAACATCAACCACTACATCAAGCACAGCCCCTTTGATAACACGCACTAATTTACCTTGTGCATGCGGGGGTGCCTGCATATGTAAGCCGCGTAAAACACCTTTTTGAGAAAGAGATTGATTATCCTGTACAAAGTTTTCTTTTATACCGGCTTCCTCTAAAATCTTCTGATTAAAACACTCAAAAAAATAACCCCTTAGGTCTTCGAACACTTTTGGTTTTAAAACCAATAACCCTTCAATAAACGTTTTTTCAACAATCATTTAGCTTACACTTATTTTCTTTTTAAACAATCCTTTTTTCTTCTTTTTACTATCCGCTTTCTCTTCGTAGTACCCATATTTATTACCATAGCCGTAACCATAGCCGTAACCATAGCCATAATTATAGCCGTACGTATTACGGTTAATGTCCACACCATTTAAAACAACTGAAAGATGTCGTACTTTATTTTCGTTTTGTAATCTATCCAATATTTGGATATAGTTTCGTTTAGAATAATCTGATCTGAAAACATAAATAGGGTAATCTGCTTTCGATATCATTGCTACGCCATCGGTTACTAATCCAATAGGGGGGTTATCAATTACAATGATGTCGTACATGGTTTTAAGCTTGCTTAAAATTTCGTCCATTTTAAGACTAATAATTAATTCTGAAGGATTAGGCGGAATTGGGCCCGCTGTAATAAAATCTAATCCAGACAACGAGCTTTTATTTATGCATTCTTCTAATGTGTTTTTTTCTATTAAAATAGTACTCATTCCTTTTTCGTTGCTAACGCCAAACCCCTTGTGTATTTTAGGTTTTCGCATATCCAAATCTAAAATAATTACTTTCTTTTGTGAAAATGCAATTATGCCGGCAAGATTAATAGCCACAAATGTCTTTCCTTCGCCCGAAACAGTTGATGTAAGTGCTATTATTTTTGTACCTTCAGTATGCGAAATGTACTGCAAATTACTTCGCAATGTTCTAAACGATTCGGCTATCAACGATTTAGGGTTTTTATCAACTACTAATTGCGATACAGGAATTTCTTTATCATAACTAGGCACAATGCCTAAAATATTTACACTAGCACTCATTTGTTTTGTTATCTCATTCAGCGAGTTTATATCATTGTGCATTAAATAACGGACTATAATAATAATTAACCCCACTAAAACAGAAACCAATATGGCTATAGCCATAATAGTTTGTTTATTAGGTGAAATTGGGCTCGTGTTTGGAGTGCCCTTTTCTAACACAGCCGTTTGAGATACAAAGCCAGCTTTTGAAATAGAAAATTCAGTTTTTTTCTCCAACAAAAGAGTATAATATTTTTCATTAATACTAAAGAACCGCATTAAGCGTGCATATTCAAGTTCTTTTTCAGGTTGGGAAGAATATTTAGTTTCATATTCATCCGATTTTGCCTTTAAGTTTTGATATTTAGATTGCATCTTTTGACGCAACGAAAAAATACTTTGAACAAGTAGGTTTTTTTGGTTTTCTATCTGAAAGTTTAAACGCTTAATTTCTTCGCTACTTGGTTTCACCTGAAACAACATATTCTCTTTTTCAACAAGTAACTTTTGTAAATTACTCACTACATCTTTTATGCCACTCTCCTCTTGGCTACCGGCAATCGTAGAAATAAGTTGATACGAATCGATACTTTTGTTTTTTTGTATGTCCTGTTGTATGTTATCTAATATTTTTTCTTCCAACTCTGTTTTAAGTAATTGATCTTCAAGTGTTGATATTCTAGTCATGTCAGATTGCACTTGGCGCTCATTCGTACTAAAGTTTTTCTCTTTTCTATATGTTTCTAATGTATCCTCCGATTGCTTTAGTTGAGCATACACATTACTAAGTTGTTCATTAATAAAAATGATAACCTTTTCTGAGCTTTTACTCTCTTTCTCTATGTCGTACTGCTGAAACTCAGCCGCTATTGTGTTTACAATATCTGCTGCTTTTACAGGATTAAAATCTCGAATACTTATGCTAACCGTCTTAGCTAATTCATTTTGCAACCTTACTTCCAAACGTTTTTGAATGTCAGACGTAACCTCATTTTCGTTTTGTTTAACAAAATATATAGGGTATAATTCTTGACAATCTTTAAAACACTGCTCTTTTTCAAGCATTGGATTGCAACTTATTTTAAAATCGAATGCCTCAGTACTTACCCATTTATCGGTTATAAAACGTATTTTTTCCTGCTTGCTGTTTTTTTCCTTTAACTCAATATATCCCGCCGCCGTATTAATAAAAGTTAGATAAAACTTTTTGCCATAGAAAGATGGATTTTTAATATTTATATCTACTAAAACCGGTGATGATGTATATAACTCACTTGATTTAAATGTTCCCTCATTAAAATAGCTGACATATAAATTTAAAGAATTAACCACCCGATGCAAAAAAACCTTTGATTTTAATATTTCTATTGCTCCTGCCAACGGATCTTGTTCCTCATACATTTGGTTTATGTTTAAAACCTTGTTGGCTTGGTTGTTTGTATTTATTTGTATGCTCGTTTTAGATTGAAATATAGGTTGCGCATAACGCAAGTATAAAAAGGCTAATGATAAAGAAATACTTAGTAGTAAAAACACCCAAATTAAACTACGCCTGGCAATATGCAAAAACAAGCCTAACTCAAACTCACTACTAAATTTGGTTATACGCTCTTGGTACTGATTTATATTGCTGTTTTTATCATGTAAGTCGCCACCAATCATAGTTTATGTTTTATTATTTCACTAATTTAACATAAGTATATATCAATATCAGAGATGAAAATACTGATAAGTAAGGGGCTAACTCCCCAATAGCTCTGCTAATAAAGCGCGGGCGAGGTTCTACATATATTACATCATTAGCTTGTACCACCGTGTTACCTGCCTTCAAGCCATTTATGGTTGATAAATCAATTAAATACACTAAGGGTTTAGGTTTGGCGTTACGCACCAATTTT
>DATHOW010000153.1:0-2201 GCA_035484495.1 Bacteroidia bacterium
ATTCTAAGTACAACCATCTGGAAAAGATGAGTGTAACGGATCTTCTTAAAAACATAAACAAGGAAGATAAAACAGTTCCTCTAGCGGTAGAAAAAGCCATTCCTCAAATAGAAAAACTAGTAAAAGTTATTGTTACCCAAATGAAAAAAGGAGGGCGCCTATTTTATATGGGAGCTGGCACCAGTGGCCGTTTGGGCATTGTAGATGCTTCTGAATGCCCTCCAACTTATGGTATAGCGCAAGGTGTAGTAGTTGGCATTATTGCCGGTGGAGATAGCGCTATACGCAAAGCTGTTGAGTTTGCTGAGGATGATGAAAGTCAGGGTTGGAAAGATTTACAGAGTTATAAAATTAACACTAAAGATGTGGTGGTTGGCATAGCGGCATCCGGTAGAACACCTTATGTTATAGGCGCTTTAAAAGCCTGTAACGCTAAAAAAATAGCTACAGGTTGCGTTGTTTGTAATGCAGATAGCAAATTAGCTAAAACTGCTAAGTACCCAATTGAAGTGATAAGTGGTGCCGAGTTCGTAACAGGCAGTACGCGTATGAAAGCAGGCACAGCACAAAAGCTAACCCTTAATATGATTTCTACCTCGGTAATGATTAAACTTGGTAGGGTTAAGGGCAATAAAATGGTTGATATGCAGCTTAGCAATAACAAACTGGTTAAGCGCGGCACCAATATGTTAATGAAGGAGTTAAACCTTGATTACAAAAGCGCCGAAGTTTTATTACTAAAGCATGGCAGCGTTCGTAAGGCAACTAATGCTTACAAAAAATAAAACCCTTATTTAAAAGCACTAATCTTTTCTTTCCACTCAGTAGGGACTTCGATAGTTTCTTTCTTTGTATAATCCATACAAACTAAAATAGAGTTTGCTATAGCGCATATAGTTTGTTGTTTGTTAACTGTTTTTACTAAAACATGCTCTACATCAAAACTTTTGGTACCCACCTTGGCAATGCGTACAAGGGCTTTAATATCATCACGTAAATAAACCGGTTGCAGGTAATCTATATCGGTGTGAGCAATAATTAAACCACGTTCAAACCAGTTATCTTGCTGGCCAATAACATCATCAAAAAAATTGGTGCGGGCAATTTCAAAATAAGATAGAATAGTAGCATTGTTTACATGCCCCATTTTATCTACATCTACAAAGCGTATTTGTATTGGGGTGCTATGTTTGTAGTTAGCGGTGTTTATTTGCGAAAAATCTCGTTTTGTCATTTTGTAAAAGTAAAAAGCCACTCCGAAAATGAAGTGGCTTTTGTTATTAGTTTAAAAGAATTAAGCAGGGACTTTGGTTGCTAATTTCTTTTTAAGATTAGTGTCTAAAGCACTTAGAAAATCTTCAGTGTTTAAGTAATGTTCACCCAATTTTACATTGTTGCCATGTACACAAACAGCTAAATCTTTTGTCATTTTACCGCTTTCAACAGTTTCGACACAAACTTGCTCAAGTGCATGACAGAAGTTTATAAGTTCTTGATTTTTATCTAGTTTGCCACGAAATTCTAAACCTCTGGTCCAGGCAAAAATAGATGCAATTGGGTTTGTAGAGGTAGCTTTACCAGCTTGATAATCGCGATAGTGACGAGTTACTGTACCGTGTGCCGCTTCAGCTTCCATAGTTTTTCCATCCGGAGTTACTAATACAGAAGTCATTAAACCTAATGAACCAAAACCTTGCGCAACAGTATCAGATTGAACGTCGCCATCGTAGTTTTTACAAGCCCAAACAAAGTTACCGTGCCATTTAAGGGCAGAAGCAACCATGTCGTCAATTAAACGATGTTCGTAAACAATGCCTTTTGCATCAAATTTAGCTTTGAACTCAGCATTAAATATTTCTTCAAAAATATCTTTAAAACGACCATCATATTTTTTAAGGATAGTATTTTTAGTTGAAAGATATAATGGCCAGCCTTTTTGTAAAGCAGTGTTAAAACAAGAGTGTGCAAAACCACGAATTGACTCGTCTGTATTGTACATTGCCAAAGCAACACCATCACCTTTAAAGTTATAAACCTCGTGCGAAGTAGGAGCAGAGCCATCTTCTGGGGTATAAGTAATAGTTAATTTACCTTTTCCTTTAGTTACAAAATCAGTAGCACGGTACTGGTCACCAAACGCATGACGACCAACCATAATTGGGGCAGTCCAGTTTGGAACTAAACGAGGTACATTATTACAA
>DATHOW010000154.1:0-9024 GCA_035484495.1 Bacteroidia bacterium
TTTATTAAATGAAGAAATAAACACAAACGCATCGGTAATTTTAAATACTAAGTTGTATGAAAGTGCCATAACCTTACTTCAAAATAAAAACAATTTACTTCCTCTATTAAAACCCGATACATTAAAAATAGCTGAAGTATCAGTAGGGGTAACAGATAAAAATATGTTCTCGCAAAACCTGTCCCAGTATTTTAAAACTGATTTTTATGGCGTAACACATAACGATAAAAAATCAGTTTACGACACCTTATTAAAGAAGTTAGCTGTTTATAATATGGTAATTGTGCAGGTAAATAAAACCAATCAAAAACCTGACGACAACTTTGGTGCTAACCCGCAAAGCATTGCCTTTATTGATAGTTTGGTGAAATTAAAACCAACTACGGTAGTGTTTTTCTCTAACCCCTATATCTTTAATAAATATAAAAACTTGCCAAGTGCGTCAGCAGTTATTGAGGGCTACGAGTATAATAACTACACCCAAAAAGCTGCATCCGATGTTATTGCGGGCGCACTTGCTGTAAACGGTAAACTGCCTGTAACAACCTATCCTTTTAAACGGAACACAGGTTTGGTTATACCAACTGCTATCAGAATGCAGCAAGTAGCTCCTATTGTTTTAGGAGTTCAAAAAAAAAAGCTCGCACAAATCGACAGCATCGCGCAAAAGGGCATAAGCGATAAGTGCTATCCGGGTTGTCAAATTTTGGCGGCGAAGGATGGTAAAATATTTTACTGCAAATCTTTCGGCAAATTTACGTACGAGGGAACTGATACCGTTACTAATCAATCAATTTACGACATTGCTTCGGTTACCAAAGTGGCTTCATCTGCTTTGGCGTTAATGGATTTAGTAGGCAAGAAAAAAATAGATGTAGACCAAAAACTGGTTCACTATTTACCTGAACTTAAAAAAACAAATAAAGAAAACATCATCATTAAAGAAATGTTAACCCATCAGGCGGGCTTGCCTGCTTGGATTCCTTTTTATCAATCGACCTTAAATAAAGATAATAGTTTTAAAGATGGTTATTACAGCAAGGTTAAAACATCAGTATTTAGCAACCAGGTGGCTGATAGTTTATTTATTAGAAGTGATATTACCGATAGCATTTATCAAAAAATTGCTACTAGTAAGCTGGGTAAAAGGGGCGAGTATTTGTATAGCGATATAGGTTATTATTATACTAAAAAGATTATTGAACAGATAACCAAAACGCCCCTTAACAATTATGTGCAGCAAAACTTTTACAGCAAAATGGGCCTGCGTAGTTTGTGTTATAACCCGCTAAACTATTATGATAAAAAACAAATTGTACCCACCGAAAATGATACAAAATTCCGTAAGCAATTAGTGCAGGGTTATGTGCATGACCTGGGTGCTGCCTTGTTGGGTGGAGTAGGAGGGCATGCAGGTTTATTTGCCAATGCAACCGATTTAGCTGCTTTAATGCAAATGTATTTAGATAAAGGCAAGTATGCAGGCAAACAATGGTTAGACTCCAACACCGTTAAAGAGTTTACCCAAAAGTGTTTATACTGCCCTAAAAATCGCCGAGGCTTATGTTTTGAAAAACCTGAAAACGACACTAAAAAAGAGAGTCCGGTTACAAAAGAATGTTCTCCTCAAAGTTTTGGGCATAGTGGTTTTACGGGTACTTTGGTTTGGGCTGACCCAGAAAATGGCTTGGTTTATATTTTCTTATCTAACCGCGTATATCCTAATGCCGATGAAAACAAGTTGGCAAAAAGCGGCATTCGCACCAAAATTCATAAACTGTTTTACGAAGCTATAGAAGAGGCTAAACCAATGGCTGAATTGTTGAAATAAACAATTCTTTCTCACAAAAAAAATTTTTTATCTCACAACATATTGCAATTTTTGTAGCAGCTTATGCCTAAAATTATAGTTGCCATAGATGGATTTTCTTCGTGCGGTAAGAGTACACTAGCAAGAGCTTTGGCATCTGCTTTGGGTTATGCCTATATCGATTCGGGTGCCATGTACCGCTGCGTTACTTTATATGCCTTGCAAAAAGGGATGATTAAGGACAAAGTTTTTTTAGATGAAGAAATTATTGCCATTCTACCCGAAGTCCACATTACATTTCATTTTAACCCACAAACAAAAACATCAGATACTTATTTAAACGAGGTAAATGTTGAGCGCCAAATTCGTAGTCTTGAGGTTGCCGAAATTGTAAGCAAAGTAAGTACTGTTAAAGATGTGCGCACCCACATGGTTGCCTTGCAACGTAAAATGGGCAAGGGTAAAGGCATTGTAATGGATGGCAGAGACATTGGTACCAATGTGTTTCCAAAAGCCGAGCTAAAAGTTTTTATGACGGCCGATATGGATGTTCGCATTAGTCGCCGTGTTGATGAACTTACCAGCAAGGGCATGCATGTTAGCAACGAAGACGTAAAAAGAAATCTGATGGAACGCGACCACGATGACACCCATCGTAAAGAAAACCCGCTTACCAAAGCTGATGACGCTGTTGTATTAGATAACACCGACCTTACCCGAGAAGAACAACTGGAGTTTGTAGTTAAATTAATTAGTGATTTAACGCTTACTAAAGATAGTTTCTAATAATCCTGTTTTTAGGCTGAATTTCAATCTTTTTTTCTACCTTTTTTATCTTTAAAACTGGCTATAATAGCAGTCTTTTGCTAAATTTGCCCTCGTTTTAAAACCAAAACTATATGACTAAAAAAATAACACTTGCATTAATTATCTCTTTTGTATTTAATGTTGCCGTAAAAGCCGATGAGGGCATGTGGCTGCCTATGTTGCTTGGTCAACAGGTATATGATGATATGGTAAAAAAAGGCTTAAAGCTTACCAAAGAACAATTGTATGATATAAATAAACCAAGTGTAAAAGATGCCATCATTATTTTTGGTGGTGGTTGCACAGGCGAGATAGTAAGTAACGAAGGTTTAATTTTTACTAACCACCATTGTGGTTACGAGGCTATTGCTAAAGCAAGCTCGGTTGAACATAATTATTTGCGTGATGGTTTTTGGGCTAAATCAAAAGCCGAAGAAATACCAAGTGATAATTTAAGCGTACAGTTTTTAGTTAAGATAGAAGATGTTACTGATAAAGTAAACGAAGCTACCAAAGGCTTATCAGAAGCAGATTATTTAAAAAAACTGCCTGAAATTTTAACCGAAATGGGTAAAAAATTAACCGAAGGCACTACGTACGAAGGTCGTGTGGCTTCTTTCTTTAAAGGCAATCAGTTTTTATTATTTACTTACGAAAGATTTAAAGATGTTCGTTTAGTTGGTACCCCATCTGAAAGCGTTGGTAAATTTGGTGGCGATACTGATAACTGGGAGTGGCCTCGTCATACCGGAGATTTTTCGGTGTTTAGAGTTTATACAACTAAAGATGGTAAAGCAGGCGATTATGCTGCTGATAACGTACCAATGAAACCAAAATGGTTTTTACCGGTATCAACCAAAGGAGTTAAAGATGGCGATTATGCTATGATTTATGGTTACCCTGGCGGAACAAACCGTTATGAAACATCGTTTGGTGTTAAACTTAAAACCGAAGTTGAAAACCCATCACTAGTTAATTTACGCGATGTGCGTTTAAAATTAATGAAAGAGCAAATGGTTAAAGATGCAGGCGTTAAATTACAATTGGCATCATCTTACGCTCGTATTGCTAACTACTGGAAATTTTTTGATGGAGAAAGTAAACAACTTATTAAGTATGATGTTTACGGACAAAAACAAAAAGACGAAGGCGATTTTTTAAATTGGGCAAAGGATAAACCTGAGTACTTGTCTATTTTTCAGGATTACCGTAAAGCCTACGAAACTTGGACTCCCTATGCTAAATGGCGCGTGTATTTGCAAGAGGGAATTTTTGGTTCTCCGCTTATTAAATTTGCGAACGATTTAAGTGCTTTAGATAAAGTGCTTTCTAAAAAAGATGCAACACCCGAAGAAATTGCTAAAGCTGTTGACGCTGCAAAAAAAGCACACGATACTTTTATTAAAGATGAAAACGTAGCATCTGATAAAAATATTTTGGCTGCGGTAACTAATATGTTTTATAACGATATTCCGCAAGACCAACAACCAAAAGCATTTTTTGCCTGGATGAAAAACAAATACGGCGACCTAAACAACGTACACAGTTTTGAAGCTTATGCAACCGATGTATTTACTAACTCTATTTTAATAGGTGCACCCGAGAATTGGAATTATTTTGTAGCAAAACCTGATACGGCTAAGCTGCATAAAGATTTAGCTTTCTTTACTGCAAATGCATTCAACTCGTTTTATATGGCAAACTATGCAAAAGCTTTTGCTGATTTTCAAGCTAAAAATGCGTGGTTAGGTAAAACCTACTTAAAAGGCGTAATGGAAGAAAAAGGTACAAAAAAAATGTACCCCGATGCTAACTTTACCATGCGTGTAAGCTTTGGCGAAGTAAAACCTTACCACCCACGCGATGGTTTAGATTTAGCTAGTGTTTGTACCATGAAAGGTGTGTTAGAAAAATACAAGCCGGGTGATTATGAATTTGACTTACCTAAAAACTTTGTTGACATAGCTCGCAAAAAAGATTTTGGCCCCTATATAGATAAAACGCATAATGATTTAGTAGTATCATTTATTACAACTAATGATATTACAGGTGGTAACTCAGGGTCGCCGGTAATGAATGGCAAAGGCGAATTAATTGGTTTAGCTTTTGACGGTAACTACGAAGCATTAAGTCACAAAATAGCTTTTGATAAAGACCTTAACCGCACCATTTGTGTTGATGTACGTTACGTATTATTTGTAATTGATAAAGTTGGTGGTGCTACCAATATTATTAAAGAGCTTAAAATACCACAGTAATAAATAAGCATTTAAAAATGACAGCTAAGAACAAACTATTAGTTATAAAATTTGTTCTTAGCTGTTTTTTTATTTTAACCAATCTATATTCTTATTCTCAGGATTTAATAATAACGCGAGACAGTTTAAAAATTTTTTGCGAAATAACTAAAGAAGATAGTGCTACCATTTACTATAAGCAAGTAAAAGGCGATGCAGTTTTTAACTTTAACATAAAAAAATCAGTCGTTTTAAAGTACTATAATAGTAGTGCTATAGTACAAAATCAAGTAAGGCAAGCGGATTCTTTAGCACTTACTAGAAAAAATGATTCAATTCAATTTTTAAAAGAATTATCAGTTCGGGCTATAACTGATTCAACATTTTTTAAAAACGACTCGCTTTTTTTAAAAAACAATTTCTATTTTTATCATGGAAAGGCTATAACAAGAAATAAAGTATTGGATTTAATGAAAGGAAATGATGAAGCCAATCACGAAATGCACAACGCTATGATTAATCATCGTGTGGCAAGGTTTATTGCTTATTTAGGAGCAGGATTAGCTGGTGCAGGTTGCGCTAATTTAATATTTGATAAATCGGGTGCTTTAGCAGAAGTTGGTGTTGGAGTAGGAATGTGTTTAATTTCTATTCCCATTGTTCAAATTACTGTTAGAAAACATATTAATAAAGCTTTAAAATCATACAACTCTAAACTTGGCATTGCAGGCACAACTATTCCAAAATTTGAAATAGGAATGGCATCAAGAGGATTAGGTGTTTCGATTAAGTTTTAAAGATGTGTAAGGACAGCTCTAACGCTGTCATTTCGAAGAAGGAACGACTGAGAAATCTTTATTTGCAAGCAATCTAATCCCAAATATTAAAGAATTAAAAATTCTTTAATAAAAATTATTAATTTGCAGCTAAGAATTTCAAGTAATAATGTATGAAGTTTATTATTAGCTACTTATTCATTTTTATAGCATTTACATCTTTTTCTCAAGACTTAATTATAAGGCTTGATAGCTCAAAGATATTTTGTAACATACTTAAAGAAGATAGCTCTACTATTTATTTTAAAGCAAAAAAGGGTGATGATGTTGTAGAGCAAAGTATTAAAAAATTGGAAGTTTTGAGTTACTCTAACAGTAAAGCTATTGTTCAGAAACAGATTAAACAAAGCGATTCGTTATCATTAGTTAAGAAAAAAAGTGCGTTAGAAAACGATTCATTAGTTTTTATAAGTCGGGCTAAATTCAGATACAAGGGGAAAATTTATAGTGCTTACGGTTTACCTAAAATTATGGAAGAAAATTCGGAAGAACAATTGGATATGAAGAAGGCAAAAAATAATTTATACGGAGGACTTATTTTTGCAACTTCAGGTGGTGCCCTTTTAGGAACAGCAATGGCAGATCTTGTCAATAATCAGCAAGAAAGTGCTTTCCAGCTTGGTGGATTTGGGCTTGGCCTTATTTTAATAGCAATTCCCTTTGATTTTTTATACAAAAAACATTCTCAACACGCAGTAAAATTATTTAATTCAAAACATAAAATAGCCTGTCTTCCTCCTGTTAAATTAGGAATAGCTTCTAAAGGGCTCGGGTTTAGTCTAACCTTTTAGCTTAATGATACTGGTTAAACAAACGAGTGCTTTGTTGCATCACTTCCTTATCCAACAAACTTAAATTTAAGCCTGTAACTATTTTTTTAGATTCGAAGTAGTTTACCATTGCCTCAGTAGCAATGTTGCCTGTTAAGCTATCGGCTGCCATAGGGCAGCCACCAAAACCAAGCACGGCACTATCAAAACGGCGGCAACCGCTGTTGTAAGCTGCTTCAACTTTTTCTACAATTTTTTCGGGGGTAGAGTGTAGGTGTGCGCCAAATTCTACATCCGTAAACTCAGGAATTAGGTGCGAGAATAAATAATTAATAGTATCGGGTGTTGAACTACCAATGGTGTCGCTTGGGGCTATAATACGAATGCCCATGCCGTGCAATTTTTTAGCCCAATTAATGCAAATATCGCTGTTCCAAACATCGCCATAGGGGTTGCCAAATGCCATAGATAAGTAAACCACTAATTGCTTGTTATGCTTTACGCAAAGACTTTGAATTTCCTCCACCGTTTTTAGCGATTGCTCTATACTAGAGTTAGTGTTGCGTTGTTGAAAGGTTTCAGATATAGAAAAAGGGAAACCCAAATAGCGTATCTCTTCAAAATTACAGGCATCTTGTGCGCCACGGGTGTTGGCTATAATAGCCAATAGTTTAGATTTTGTTTTGCTTAAATCCAATCCTGCTAAAACCTTGGCGGTATCCTGTAACTGCGGTATGGCTTTAGGCGACACAAAACTGCCAAAATCTATCGTATCAAAACCAACTTGCAGCAAAGTGTTTATGTAAGCTGTTTTGGTTTCGGTTGGTATAAATTCTTTAATGCCTTGCATGGCATCACGCGGGCACTCTATAATTTTTAAATGGTCAGTTTTCATTGTTTAAAATTATTTAATTATCTATCAACATCTTCAAAAATCAAGATGTTTTCTTTTTTATCAATGGATATTATTCTAAATTCTGGAGCATATCCTTCTTTTTCAGCAGGTTTAAAATACTCTCTCACAAAAAATTCTTTTTTCTCATAATTTAAAACTTGCATCACATTACTTTGTGTATCTGCAAAACCATAATACATTAGATTATCTTCTGTTTTCAAATCTATCCTCTTGAAATTAGCTGAATGAGTAATTTCGTTTATTATGATTCTTTTATCTTGTTCAGAAATTTTTAATACAAATTTATGATAGTAATCACCTATTGACCACATTGATTTATTCTCATTAATTTTAAAATCGTCTTTTAAATAAAAACCTTCTTCCACTAAAAGCTGCTTTGCATTACTCTTTGTGAAAAGTTGGTCTTCAAAAATATTCAATAATAAAAACACTATAACAACAAGTCCAAATGTTATTGATAAATATTTTCCCGTTTTTGGATAGCCAAGTCTTTTAGGAATGAAATATAACAGAAAGCCAATCAAAATGGGCAATCCAACAAAAAACAAAATTAAAATACCTATAATGCCCACAATATTTTCACTAACTACTTCCTTACAAGTATAAAATTAAAACCACAAAACAAAAATCCGAGAAATGACTCTCGGATTTTTTGCTTTTTAAAGATGTGTTATTGTTCATCTTTAGGTTCGTCTTTTTTCTTTTTTGGTTTAACCTCTTTTGGTTTACTGATGTTAACCACCATTTCTTTTTTGGTTTTATCATAGTCAATTTCTATGATATCGCCTTCTGAAATTGGGTTTTTAATCATCTCTTCGGCCAACGGATCTTCTACATATTTTTGTATAGCACGTTTTAGCGGACGAGCACCATATTGTGGGTCGTAACCTTTTTCTTCAATATAATCTTTAGCAGCCTCAGTTAATTTAACCTGGTAGCCAAGGTTGTTAATGCGTCCGTAAAGGCTCTTTAACTCAATATCAATAATTTTATGAATTCCGTCTTTATCAAGCGCGTTAAACATAATTACATCATCTATACGATTTAAAAACTCAGGTGCAAAGGCTTTTTTCAAAGCACTTTCAAGTACACCTTTAGTATGGTCTTCAACACCGGCTGTTTTAGCTTGTGTACCAAAACCAACGCCTTGTCCAAAGTCTTTTAACTGACGGGCACCAATGTTTGATGTCATGATAATGATGGTGTTTTTAAAGTCGATTTTACGACCTAAGCTATCAGTTAAAATACCATCATCAAGCACTTGCAATAACATGTTAAACACATCAGGATGCGCTTTTTCAATCTCATCTAACAACACTACTGCGTAAGGGCGACGACGAACTTTTTCGGTTAACTGTCCACCTTCTTCGTAACCAACGTATCCCGGAGGGGCACCAATTAAACGAGTTACGGCAAATTTCTCCATATACTCACTCATGTCGATACGGATTAAGGCATCGTCATTTTCAAATAAATATCTAGAAAGAACTTTAGCTAACTGTGTTTTACCTACACCTGTTGGACCTAAGAATATGAATGAACCAATTGGCTTGTTAGGGTCTTTTAAACCGGCACGGTTACGTTGTATGGCTTTAACCACCTTGGCAACTGCCTCGTCTTGTCCAATAACTTTACCTTTAAGTTCTTG
>DATHOW010000155.1:0-2539 GCA_035484495.1 Bacteroidia bacterium
GCAGCAAATAAATAAGCGCACAAAAAATTAAGATATAAATGCAGCTTAGTATCATTAGTTTTGTGGAGTATAAATGGTATCGTGTTTTATTTCCATAAAATTTTCAGGTTTGGCAAGTGGGGTAAACCCAAATTGTGTATACAAATTATGCGCATCTCTGGTGGCTAAACAAAACCTACGTAAGCCTTGTAGTTTGGGATGAGCCATTATAGATTCCATCAACAATTTTGATAAACCTTTCCCGCGATGGGCTCCTAAAATAAATACATCGGCTAAGTAACCAAAAGTGGCATAGTCTGTTATAACCCTTGCAAAACCAATTTGCTCGGTTTTAAAATAAACTCCAAAACAAAGAGAGCCTTCAATGCTTTGTTTTACAATTTCTACTGTTATATGCTTTGCCCAATAACTCTCCACAGATAGATAATGATGAATTACATTTAGCTGTAATTTTTCTTTATCGGTTGAAATGCTATAATCGGCAAGTGGGTTAGACATGTTTACAGATTTGAAACTAAGGCAATGTATTTTCCGGTAGCACTTATTGAAAAACGAGTTATTTTTTTTAACCCAAAAGAAGAAAAATCTGCCAACTCGGCCCACACTTTGGTATCTGTACTATAACGATAAATTTTACTTACTTCTGATTTTAATAAACCCAAAGTTGGGTGCCAAATATAATCTTGGTTAGCACTTATATTATCAATGGCAAAAGGAGTGGCTTTTTTTGTGTGTACATCAAACAAATAAATGTTGTTTTGTGTTTCATCGTGTATTACATAAAAAAAGGTGGTTGAGCTTACTTTTTTAAAGGAACGGGTAGGGTTATTGCACAACCAAACATCTTGATTGGTTTTAATGTTTAGCGCGTGTAGCGAATGCGGGCTAGTTAATTTATAATACAAAATGCTGTCCTTGCCCAACCAGGTATAATAACCAACCGAATCTGTTTGCTGGCTAAGGCAAGATTTGTTGCCGCCTTTTAATAAATCAAAAGTCCAAATTCGTTGAGTAGAATCTTCTTCAACCATTACTGCCGAAAAATCTTTTTGATTGGGTAAAAGAGCCGCAGAATACTCGCTAGTGTTTGTAATGCTTAAACGCTCTGTTTTTTTGTTTTTTACGTTATATGACCAAATGTGTGTTTTGTTACTCGACTCAAAGTCTGATGTGAATAAAATTTTATCATCATTATCAATAAAGCTGGGTTGGTTATTGTAACCCTTATGGGCGGTTATTTTTTCAGCACCTTTTACCTTTATAAGGTTGTTCTTTATTTCAACGTTAGCTAAAAACAATTCGGTTTCAGGTAGTTGAGAAAAAACTTTGGTGCACGTCAATAATAAAACAAATACTACTATTCTCATAAACCTATTTTTTTAAGTATTAAACCTAACGAAAATTTTGTAGAATACAAATGCCAATAAAGAGCCCAATAATGCCCCGCTAAGCAAATCGAACGGATAGTGTACTCCTAAATAGATGCGGGTATAACAAAAAATCATAGCCCATAGGAACAAACTTAGTTTTAGCCATTTTTTTGGATAAGATTTTATCAATAAAAAAATAAAAAGGGTTATTGCAAAGGCATTTGTTGCATGCGATGAAACATAACCATACAGTCCTCCACGATATTCGTTAACAACATGTACCTTGTCTTTTAAAGCAATATTATGGGTAGGACGATAGCGCTGAACGGAGTTTTTTATAAGCACAGATGACCTATCGGCAGCTATTAGTAAGCCAACTACAAAAAGCACTATAATAATTAGCTTGCGTTTGTAAATTTTATACAATTCAAAAATCCACCATAAAAACAAAGGAATCCAGACCCAAAAATTAGTTAAATGGGGTATAATAGCATCAAAAAACGAGTTATGGAGGCTGTTTCCAAATAAGAACAGCTGTTCGTCTATATTTTTTAGGCTTTCAAACATAAATTTGATGTGAAATTAGAGTTTTTATGATGTATAAAAAATATTATATTTGCGCCCCTAAACTTATGGCGAGGTAGCTCAGCTGGTTAGAGCACTGGATTCATAACCCAGAGGTCTCGGGTTCAAGTCCCGATCTCGCTACTCATAAACCCCAGTATTTGCTGGGGTTTTTTATTTTTATAGTGTTTGTTATTTGTTTTTAAGCTGTTTTTTCTTTCTGGAGTAAGGAAGTGGAGTAAGGAAAATTACATTTTATTAAATAAAATCGATATTTTAGTGTGAATTTGTTTAAATGAAAATAATTTTATTTAGGATGGCTTGGAAGGTATTAAATATGTTTAAAAAGACATCAGTTCCTATGAAGGAATTGACAAATGATGAATTTAATGAAGCAAAATTTAAAGCTAGGGTAGCATTTATAGATGATGAAGAAATTGTACATGTTGAAAGGCTGCGTAACGATGGATATAATATCACTCATTTTCCTGATATAGATAATATTGATGATTTTGTTAGAAAAAAGTATCATGTCATCATTTTAGATATTCAAGGAGTGGGGAAAAATTTGTCACCCGAATCTGAAGGCTGGGGATTACTTAAAT
>DATHOW010000156.1:0-11808 GCA_035484495.1 Bacteroidia bacterium
TTAGCGTATAACTCTATTTTAACTGGGTTAGGGTCGTTATCGCGTTTCATAATTTCATTCCAATATTTTAAACCGAAGATGATGATGAAAGCAAGTGCGATAGCAGGTACAACAGTCCAAAGCATTTCAAGTTTGTTGTTGTGTAAAATGTATTCTGCTTTTCTGTCTTTTTTGCCGTGATATCTCCAAGCAAAGAAGAATAAGAAACCGTTAACTACAAAGAATACTAAAATAACTAACCAGTAGTTTGCCATCATTAAGGCATCGATTTTGTTACCGTGCTCAGAAGCTGATTTTGGTAAAATGCGATACCAATATGCATCTATTTGCCAAAGGAAAAAACCAAAGAACAAAAACATAAATAACAACATGGCACGGCCATTAAACTTGTTATCGCTATCGTTTGTTTTGTAGAGTTTTTCTCCACGCAGGTCACGAGATAATTCAAATACTTTAAATAATTGATTTAATGCTATGCAGAGCAAAACAAAAGCTAGTATGTATAACAGTGTCATTATATTTTGTTTTTAATTTGTTTTAATTTCTAAATTTCTTTCTCTCTAATTTTTAATTTTTATACGCTGTGGTGCAAAGCTTCATCTAAATACGGATGATTTTTTACCATTAACGCACGTTTGCTTAGGTTAGTAAATACTACGTGCATAAACAAACCTAAGAATCCTAAAAATGTACCAATTTCCATCCAGCTAACACCAGTCCAATGTTTACCAACGGTACCCGGCATAACCATCATTACAACATCTAAATAATGGCCTACAAAAATTACAAAGCCTACAAAGGTTAAGTACCAGAAATTACGTTTAGCATCGGTGCTCATTAACATTAACATTGGACAGGCAAAGTTGATGAAGAACACCGTCCACATAAGTGGTTTGTAGTTTTCCCAACGTTGTTGAAAGTAAATAACCTCATCAGGAATATCGGCGTACCAATACAACATAAACTGACAGAAATAAAGATATGACCAAAGGAAAGAGATGGCGAACATCCATTTACCTAAATCGTGTACGGTACCTGATGTTACAAACTCTAAGTAGCCTAATTTTTTAAGGTAAATTACAATTAATAGGATAGAGATGATAGCACTAACCCACATACCCGAAAAAACGTACCAACCAAACATAGTAGAGAACCAAGTGATATCGATGCTCATTAACCAATCCCAAGCAGAAGTAGATGAAGTAACCGCAAATACAACCATAAACCAAGCACCTAATTTTACGTTTTTAAAATGTAATGTGTGGTCGTTTGCAGGTGCGCTATCAGCATCAACTGAATTTTTACGTAGTTTATTAGTGAAGTATAACCAACCTACCATATACAAAATAGTACGTAGCCACCAGAACCAACCAAAATAACCCATTTTAGCCTGAATTTTAGGGCTATGTGCAATAGCATCTTTATCGAAAAAGGCATATAGGTTATGGAAACCAAACTGGCCTAGAATAAACATTAACATCATAAGGCTTAAACCCCAAGGTAAAACCCATGCTACTGCTTCCATAATACGTTTAACGCTAGTTGCCCAACCTGCTTCGGCAGCATATTGCAAGCCCATAAAAAAAGCTGCGCCTAAGCCAATAGCCATAAAGAAAAATGAGTTAATTAAAATATTAGCCCATGCACGTGTGTGATGATAATGCTCATCGGCTACGGCCGGACTATCGCAAATAAATGCCGCAATAATTGACACAAGCCCAACACCCATTAACGCATAGGTTAAGGTTTTGGTTTTTTGCGGAAATGTAAAATTTAAATTACTCATATCCTGTCCTCTTAAATCTTATTTTGTTTTTTATCTTCTTTCTTAACTTCTTTTACTTCGGCTGTTGCTGCTTTGGCAGAATCGGCTACGGCAGGTTGCCCCGGTGTGTGGCCTTGTAATTTTTGCACATAGTAAATTACTTTCCAACGTTCTTCAACATTTAGCTGACTTGCGTGTGAGCCCATTAAACCTTTACCGTTAGTGATTGTATAAAACATTTTACCTTCGGGTAAGTTTTTTAAAGGACCGTCATACGCAGGAGGTGCACCCGGTAGTTTTAAACCAACTTTACCATCGCCTTTACCTGCATCGCCGTGGCAATGCACACAAAATTTACCATAGATAGCGCCGCCTTCGGCTAAAACTGCATCGCTAAATAAAATTGGGTTTTTAAGATACACGCCTGCTTTTTCGTAATCCATGCCGGCAGGAATGCCAGGCATGCAACCACGTGCAATGGTACCTGCAACAGGCTTCATGGCGCTTTGTAATGTATCGCCGTTTAGGGTATATGTGTTATAATATTTTAGTACCGGCGAGCGATACATATCAGGCATATACTCATAACCCGGACTGTTAGGCGCATTGCTGCATGATGTTAAGCCAAAAGCCATAACACCGGCAATTGCCCCTACCGTTAGTGTTTTAAGATTTATAATTTTTGTAAAGTTCATCTCTTAAAATTTATCTTTTTTAGTACGCTAATGTTTCGGTTACTGTTCCTCTATAATTTACTTCGCTAGCACCTGCTGTGCGTAAAATTGCATCAGCTTTAGTTGCTTGCTCATCGTTAAGTTCAAGGTAAATCATAAATTTATCGTTAGTAGTACGGTAGTCGGGGTTTTTTGCTTTAGCACCGGGTACCAACATACAACGCAATAAAAAAGTTAATGCCATACCGTGACCTGCACAAAACACAGTAGCCTCGAACGTGATAGGAATAAAGGCAGGGATGTTGAAATAATAAGCCCAAGTTGGTTTACCACCCACATCGGTAGGCCAATCGCTTATCATCATGTACCACATCATTAATGATGCTAAACCTAAGCCGGTTAAGCCATAAATGAACGAGCAAATTGCTAAGCGTGTACGGGGTACACCAATAATAGGATCGATGCCATGAATTGGGCAAGGCGAAAACACATCTTTTACTTTGATACCTGCTGTTTTTAATTTTCTGCAAGCGTCAAGCAATGGCACCTCATCATCGTAGATGCCATGTATAACTTTTTTACTTATTGTTGCTGCCATATCTTATTTAAAATCTTAATTCTAAAATTGAAATTTTTATTAATGTGCGTGAGTTGGTTCAGTTTTGTGCGCGTGTTCAGCTGCTTCCTTTTTTTGTGACTCACCCGAAGATTTTAAAATAGTTTTTAACTCGGCTTGTGCAATTACCGGGAAGAAACGAGAGAACAATAAGAAGAATGTAAAGAACATGCCTATTGTACCTGTGAAAATGCCGATATCAACAAATGTTGGGTGATACATATTCCAAGTTGATGGAAGAAACGTACGGCAAAGTGTTGGCACGATAATTACAAAACGCTCGAACCACATACCGATGTTTACTACAATTGATAAGATGAAAGTTGCTACTAAGCTTGTGCGTATTTTTTTGAACCAAAACAACTGCGGAGAAACTACGTTGCAAGTCATCATAAGTGCATAAGCCCACCAGTATGGCCCAGTTGCACGGTTCATAAAGGCATACTGCTCAAACTCAACACCGCTGTACCAAGAGATAAATAACTCAGTTAAATAAGCCACACCTACTATTGAACCTGTAACGATGATTACAATGTTCATATACTCAACGTGTTTTACTGTGATATAGGCTTGTAAACCATAAATTTTACGAACGATTAGCATTAGTGTTAACACCATTGCAAACCCAGAAAATACCGCACCCGATACGAAATAAGGAGGGAAAATTGTTGTGTGCCAACCCGGAAGGATTGATGTAGCAAAGTCCATAGATACTATAGAGTGAACCGAAAATACAAGCGGTGTAGAAAGACCTGCAAGTACAAGAGAAACTTCTTCGAAACGGCTCCAGTGACGAGCACTACCACCCCAACCAAATGCTAAGATGTTGTATGTTTTTTTAACCAGTGGGTTAATTGCTCTATCGCGGATTGTACCAAAATCAGGAATTAAACCAATATACCAGAATACACAAGAGATAGTGAAGTAAGTTGATACGGCAAACACGTCCCACAATAATGGTGAGTTAAAGTTAGGCCATAAAGAACCGAATTGGTTAGGAAGTGGAAATAACATATAATCTAACCAAACCCTACCTGTGTGAAATAGTACGAAAATAGCTGCACACATTACGGCAAAAATTGTCATTGCCTCTGCAGAACGGTTGATTCCTAAACGCCATTTTTGACGAAATAATAATAACACGGCAGAGATTAGTGTACCTGCGTGACCGATACCAATCCACCATACAAAGTTGGTGATATCCCAAGCCCAATCAACCCCGTTATTTGAACCCCAAACACCGATACCCACACCAATGGTGTAAGAAAGGCAACCAAGACCCCAAATGAATGTAAGTACGGCTACGGTAAATAACATGTACCAATATTTATTGGCTTTACCTTCTACCGGTCTGATGATATCGTCGGTGATTTGAGAATAGGTTTTATTCCCTAAAATCAGCGGCTCTCTTATTTGCGATTCTGCATGCATACTGTTTCCTAATTTTTAATCCGTACTAAGAATTTTTAATTTTATTTATGAGTGTGCTTCTTCTTTTTTCTCTTCTTTCTTTTCAGCTCCGTGTGCTTCGCCAGCTTCTTCTTCTTCAGCTTCTAAAAGAATTTTTTCTTCTTGATTACGAACTTTTACCAAGTAAGATACGGTTGGTTTAATGCCCACTTCTTCTAACAAGAAGTAGTTACGTTCGTTCTCTCTATCTTTAGTTACTTGAGAATCTTTATCATTTAAATCTCCGAAAGAAATTGCGTGTGTAGGACAAGCTTGCTGACATGCTGTTTTAATAGCACCATCTTTAATTGGCTGACCTGCTTTTTTAGCTTCTAATTTACCAGCTTGTAAACGTTGAACGCACATGGTACATTTTTCCATTACACCACGACCACGAACTACAACATCCGGATTTAAAACCATGCGGCCTAAATCTTGTTGAGATGGGTTGATGTCGGTAAAGTCAGGATTAGCAGTGTAGTTAAACCAGTTGAAACGACGTACTTTAAATGGACAGTTGTTAGCGCAATAACGAGTACCAATACAACGGTTGTACGTCATTTGGTTTAAACCTTCAGAACTGTGGTTTGTTGCCAATACCGGACAAACTGTTTCGCAAGGTGCGTGGTTACAGTGTTGACACATGATTGGTTGGAAAGTAACCTTCGGGTTGTTAGAAGGGTTCTCCATATCTAAATACATAGTACGAGCACCGATGTGTTCTTCTTCAGCTTTTTTACGAGTCATGTCAGAAGTATAGTAACGATCGATACGCAACCAAGCCATATCGCGTGTGCGACGCACTTGGTCTTTACCAACTACAGGAACGTTATTCTCGGCAGTACAAGAAACTACGCAAGAACCGCAACCGATACAAGAGTTCATATCGATAACCATGCCCCATTTAATACCCGGACGTGGATGTGCAGCCCATAAGTCAACTTCTTCTACCGGGCGTTCGCCTTGGCTAGTGTGAACAAATGATTTAGGGTTGTTAGACGCAGCATCTTCTTTATACTGTGCTAATGAAGTTTCGCGAAGGATTTGCTCCTCGCGCCCCATGATAGTATGATGAATTTGTGTTGCTGCAAACTGGTGAATTTTGTTTGCATCGGCAATGGTTACATCTGCCGTAATATTTTGTAATGTATCGTTTGTAAGTGACACAAATTCGTAGGCGTTAGCACCACCTTCTAAACCTGCTTCTTTAGCTACTTTGTAAGATTCTACTTTACGACCGTATCCTAAAGCCACACCAATGGTACCTTTAGCCTGACCTGGTTGAGGGTAAATAGGTAATTCAACCGATACACCATTAACAGTTAATGTAGCTACGCTGCCATCAACATCCTGACGTAACATTTCGCCGAACTTTTGTTCGTGAACGTCTTCAGGGCTCATAGTAATGTAGTTATCCCAGGTTACTTTAGAGATAGGATCTGGTAACTCGTGCAACCAAGGGTTGTTACTTTGATTACCGTTACCTAAACCAACTTTTTCGTAAACTGTTAACTCCCAAGTGCCGCTTTTTGCTGCTGATGCTTTTGCTGCAGCTGCGTTATAATCAACCTCAGGTAATTTTGCAGTTTCTTCAACTGCTAATTCTTTTTTATCAGCTGCTTTTTCTTTTTTCTCTTCTTTAGCTGATACTAACCCTAATGAATCGGCAACAACAGTTGCTACACCGGTCATTAATGGTTTACCTGCGCTGTCTTTTGCCATAGGCTCAACAACAACTAGGTCAATTGCTTTTGCGAAATGAACTTTTAAAACCCCATCATGTAATGAGTTGCTCCAGAAGCTATAAAAATCGCCAAATTTACCTTGCATTGGGAACACATGGTTTTGCCAGTATGCTTGCAGGTAAGTTAAATAATCTGCTTTTACACCAGCCCATTTCAATAAAGTATCTTGTGCTTGGCGTGTACCTTGGTAACGTGGTTGAGAGAAAATTGGATTGATAGTAGGTTGTTGTAAGCTGTAATGCCCACGAACCGGATTTGCATCGCCCCATGACTCTAACCAGTTATGGTCAGGACAAACGTAATCTGCTAGTTGAGCAGTTTCGTCCATAGTGGTAGCAAATGAAATTTTTACCGGAACTTTTTTGAAAGCTGCGGCAAAACCTAATTTAGTTGATGTTGTGTAAGCCGGGTTGCTGTTATAAAGAATAACTGCACCGGTTTTACCACTATTCATATCAGCAATTAGATTTACTAAATCTTTATCGCTGCCTTGTTTTAAATTTAAATGTTGTTCGTAGCTAACTGTTTTATCGTAGTTATCTAACATTTTGTTGATGCCGTTAACTAACACTTGTACATCAACATCGTTTAAACCGCAAACAACTAAAGACTCACCTTTAGCGGCTGCTAATTCTTTTGCAATTTTTGCAATTGCTTTTGTAGCCTCAGGGTTTGAAGCAACAGCACCGTTACCCGATGTTGCTGAGTTACCGGTAGCTTTTGCTACTTCGTTATATAGGGCAACAATTGTTTTACCAATTTCAGACGGTTTAACCATGTAACGCTCATCGGCGTTAGCACCAGAAAGCGATAAGTTAGACTCGAACTGGTAATGCTTTACCATTTCGGGTTTCTCTGGAGTTACTTTACGATTTTTAGCATACGCTGCTGAAAAAACAGCCGGTGCTAACCAAGTACCTAAGAAATCGGCACCAACGGCTACAATAACTTTAGTTGCTTTTGCAAGGTCGTAAGTTGAAGTAACTTTTTTACCAAATACTTTTTCGTTTGCTTCGCGTAGTGCTGAATACGAAATAGAATCGTTTTGATATAATTTTGTTGTTGGATATTTTGCTACAAACTCAGCAATTACCGCGCGAGTTGAAGGAGAAATAATTGACGAAGAAAGGATTGCAATTTCTTTACCTGCTGCAACAGTATCAGCTAATGATTTAGCGATAGCAGCATCAACCGATTTCCAATCAGATGCTGTGCCTTTTGCATAAGGTGCAGTTAAACGAGCGCTATCGTATAAACCAAGCACCGATGCTTGTGTACGTGCGTTGGTACCTGATGTGTGTTTTACTAATTCGTTAGCTTCGATTTTAATAGGACGACCTTCTTGTGTTTTTACAAGTACAGATGCGTAATCATGCCCATCGTAAAAAGTAGATGCGTAAAAATTAGCTACACCCGGTGTAACATCTTCAGGTTTTACAACATAAGGAATAGATTTGATAACCGGAGTTTCGCAAGATGCTAAAGCTGCTGCTGCAGTTGTGAAACCAACTACTTTTAAAAAGTCGCGACGGCTGGTAGCACCTTCGCCGTTTAAGGCTTCGGTCATCGGAAGATCATCAACAAATTCGTTTTGTTGGTGTTTTACAAACTCAGGACTTTCATTTAACTCTGATAATCCTTTCCAATACTTTTTATTTGTACCCATTATATCGATAAATAATCGTTCTACTTAATATTAATAGTGACATTTAGCACACTCTATACCACCCATTTGAGCAACGGTAAAAGTGGTTAAGTGTTCTTTTTTGTATTTTTCTTTTAAGGCTTCGTGCAAGCGGTCGTAGTAAGGATTGCCTGCCATTGCTACTTCTGTTTTGCGGTGACACTCGATACACCATTTCATTGTTAATGGCGATTTTTGCTCAACCGTAGTCATTTCTTTTACGTTACCGTGGCACTGTGTACACTCAATTTTACCAACTACAACGTGTTGCGAGTGGTTAAAGTAAACGTGGTCGGGAAGGTTATGAACTTTTATCCATTGAATTGGATTTTGTTTGCTAACATCATACGTACCAGCTTTAGCATCGAAACCTGCCGCTGCATAGATTTTAGCAATCTCTTTAGTACCAGTAACAGCACCTTCTTGAATGCCTTTGTGGCAATTCATACAAATGTTTACTGTTGGGATACCTGCATGGCGCGATTTTTCAACCGAGTTGTGGCAATATTGACAAGTAATTGCGTTATCGCCTGCGTGTATTTTATGAGAGAATTTAATTGGTTGTTCAGGATGGTAACCTTTGTTGGTTTCCCAATTGTAATAAACACCTACACGGAATAATGAGTTCCAGCAGCCTTTCATGCCGATGCAAGAAAGAGCAATGAAACAAACTACCATAAAGCGTTTGTGGTCGCCCATCCATTTTTTACCTTCTTCGAAGAAAGAAATAGTTTCAGGTTGCTCAGCACCATCTTTTTGGTTGGTTACACGCTGTAACGATAAACGTACACCACGTAAAATACCGGTTAGTATACCTAATATAACGATAACCGATAAAATAATATAAAGCGGGTTAACGCCTTTTTCATCAGTTGCGCCAGCACCGGCAACATCGCCACCACCACCCGGAGTGGTTGGTTTAACTTCAACCGGAGGGTTTAAGATATATGCTTGAACAGCTTTGATATCATCATCAGAAAGAACACCTTCGAACACAGTCATAGCTGCGTTGCCGTTTTCTTTTAAGATTTTAGCCGCATAGGCGTTACCGCCTTTAATAACTTTTTCGTTATTTTTTATCCAATTAAAAAGCCAGTCGCCTTCTTTTGGAACGCGATCGCCCAAGCCTTTAAGCCCGGGACCTGTTATTTTTTGATCGGTTAATGCGTGACAAACAGCGCAATTTTGCTTAAATACTGTTTTTCCGTCGGCTGCTGAGGCGTGGTTTATGCTAACAAAACCCACGAAAATCAATCCCAACAAGAGGTTAAGAGCGTTACGGGACATATCTTTTATCATATTTTTATGAATGACATTGCAATGACAAACCTATTACAATGGGCGCAAATTTAATATAAGATTGCATTCGTGATTTAGCAATATTAAATTTTTTTCAACGATTGTGTAATTTAGAATGATTATAAATAATATTTTATTCGAAAAAAAAGTTATGCGCTACGTTTTTTTTGTTGTAAGGTTTTTGGATTTTTTATTGCACCTACTTGAAGTTTTAATTGCTTAGTTACTTTCTTTTTCCTTGATGAAAAAGAAACAAAAAATCAAGACAAAACGAACGCGGCGTTTTGTCGCCCCTGCCCTACACTGCTAAGGGGAGATTTACCGCATAAGGGTTTAGCGAGTTTATTTATTTATTGGGATACAATAATAAGAGTGAAGTTTTAGGGCAAAAAAAAACCTTGCGGGTTAGACAAGGTTTTAATTTTTGAGATTGCTTCGCTAGGCTCGCAATGACAGGAGAGAATTACTACTGTTCGAATTTTTTGTAATCGCCAGGAACCTCAACTTGTGCTGCGGTGATGGCTTTTTTATCAACTTTAATAACTTCTAATTTACTAATGGCTGCACCGGCTAAATCGCTTTCAACGCTTAACATTGGCATAGAACCTTTTGGTAAATCTTTAATTTGGTTGAAGTAAACCGATTGTTTGTCTTTACGGTTCCATAATTGAACTAGTGGAGAGAAAAAGTTATAGCCATCGGTAGAAATCCAATAGGTGATGGTTGTGTTTTCGTCGGTGTTTTTAACTACGTAATCAACACATTTTTTACCACAAACCACTTTGCTGCCTTTGCCTTTTGTAACCTCGCAAGTGCCTTTAATAGCCGGAGGAGTTTCTGATTTATGATCGCCCCACACTTTACGAGCCGGGTTTACGAATTTAATTTTTTTCTCGCCCAAATCAAACACAAAGCTACCTTCTACCTTGCCCGATTTACGACCAATTTGATCTAACTTAACGTTGTTACTTTTTACGTAGTAAACATTGGTAGTAGTATCTTTTTTGTTCTCCATACGAAACTCAAGGGTGCCTTCGAACTGAGCAAAAGCTGCCGTTGAAAAGGCTAACGAAGCAATAAATAGTTTTAATTTTTTCATTTTTTTAAATTTTTTAGTTTGTGATTTGAATTGGCTAAATTAATGTTAGCTTTGATAAAAACAAAATTTGTGCCAAAAACTATTGAAACAGGCAAAAACGGCGAAGAGCAGGCGGTTGCATTTTTAAAAAATGCCGGATATACTATATTACACCAAAATTGGCGTTTTAAGCATTTGGAGATAGATATAGTGGCGCAACACAACCATGAGCTAATTATTGTTGAAGTAAAAACACGTGCCACCGATTTTTTTGGAACACCCGAAAGCTTTGTTAATAAAGAGAAACAGCGCAAATTACTTAAGGCAGCGCATGGCTACATTGTTACGTATAATATAGATGCCGAAGTGCGTTTTGATATTGTGGCCGTTGTTACATCAACCAACAAAGTGTACCATATAGAGAATGCTTTTTATGCCGGCTTAGGTTAATGATGTATCTTTGCGGAATATTTAAATAGTAATGGATAAGCGTAATAGTAGCAGCCGCTCTAAATTTGGAGCCAAAAAAAGTTCTTTCAAAAAAGATTCTTCAGATAAACCTAAACGCGATTTTGCCGACAGAGGCGAACGCACTTCCCATTCGGACAGACCGAAACGCAGTTTTGATAAAGATAGCAGCGATAAACCTAAACGTAGCTTTGATAGAGAGGGTGGCGACAAACCTAAACGCAATTTTGCGGACAAGGGCGAGCGCACTTCGTACACAGATAAACCTAAACGTAGCTTTGACAGAGAAGGTGGCGACAAACCTAAACGCAATTTTGCAGACAAGGGCGAGCGCACTTCGTACACAGATAAACCTAAACGTAGCTTTGACAGAGAAGGTGGTGACAAACCTAAACGCAATTTTGCGGACAAAGGTGAGCGTACCGGATATGCCGACAGACCAAAACGTAGTTTTGATAAAGACTCTTCAGATAAACCTAAACGTAATTTTTCGGACAAGGGTGGTCGCCCAAGTTTTGGCGATAAAGCTAAAAGAAGTTTTAGCGACAGGCCTAAACGCAGTTTTGATAAAGAAGAAGGTGCTGAGGAAGGGAAAAGTAAAAAACTTTTTGCTGATAGAGGCGAACGTGCACAGCACTATGCTAACAAGAATGAGAAGAGTCAGTTGAAACGCAGCTCGTTTGAGCGTGGCGAACGTGCACCTTATGACCCAAGCAAACCAAAAAATTATAAAAAAGATTATACGAAGAAGAAAGAAGCTACGGTTACTAATGCCGATAAAGGTTTAATTCGTTTAAATAAATATATTGCCAACGCAGGCATTTGCTCTCGCCGTGAGGCAGATGATTTAATTAAGAGTGGTTGTGTTACTGTTAACGGTAAAGTAGTTAGTGAACTTGGTTACACAGTTAAAGCAACGGATGAGATAAACTACTCGGGCGAGCGCATTAAATCAGAAAAGCATGTTTACTTATTATTGAACAAGCCTAAAGATTATATTACAACTAATGCCGACGAACGCGGGCGCAAA
>DATHOW010000157.1:0-8530 GCA_035484495.1 Bacteroidia bacterium
AGGTTGTGCGAAGAATCTTTTTCGTTACGTAATAAATGTAACACATAACGCAAAGCCGTTTTGCGCCCAACGCCTGGTAAACGAGAAAATTCATTTACAGCAGTATCTAGAAGTTTTGAGGGTAATTCCACTATGTAAAAATAAACAATTGTGCAGGTTTTGGCATTTTGTTTCTCATATTTTATTAAACATTTTTATGTGGAGAAAAACTATTCTTAGTAGAAATAGAGAACCATAAAAGCGACATCTTCGCTAAACGTATGTCGGCACCCTTTATAATACTTTGTATTGCTTTATATTTTGGTGGCTTGCTGCTAATTGCCTACATAACCAGTAGAAAAAGCGATGCTAACACCTATTTTATCGGCAACAAGGCATCACCTTGGTACGCCGTAGCCTTTGGTATGTTGGGCGATTCGCTTTCGGGGGTTACCTATATCTCTGTGCCGGGTAATGTAATTAATACGCAGTTTTCGTATCTGCAATTGGTGCTAGGTTATTTGGTTGGCTATATTATTATTGCCAAGGTGTTGTTGCCGCTTTATTATAAAATGAATTTGCTTTCTATTTATACTTACTTGGAAACTCGCTTTGGTCGAAACACGCAAAAAACGGGATCTTTCTTTTTTATTTTATCTCGCACCTTGGGTGCTGCCGGGCGTTTATATTTAGCTGCAGGCGTTATCCAGTTTTTTGTGTTTGATAGGTTTGAAACCATTCACATTCCGTTTGCTGTAAGTGTATCGGTTATTATTGCCTTAATGCTTTTGTACACTTATAAGGGAGGAATAAAAACCTTGGTGTGGACAGATACTTTTCAATCTTTCTTTTTGATATTGGGTGTAGTGTTATCTATCGCTGCCATAATTTCAAGTACCGATTGGAGTTTTGGTACGGCGGTTTCTAAACTAACACATTCAAGTTACTCGCAGGTTTTTTTCTTCGATTGGCATAAATCAACTTTCTTTTTTAAGCAATTTTTAGGTGGCGTTTTTATTGCTGTAACCATGACGGGTTTAGACCAAAATATGATGCAGAAAAACTTAAGTTGTCGTTCGTTAAAAGATGCGCAAAAAAATATTTATTGGTTTAGCGTTGTATTGGTAATTGTAAACTTTTTCTTTTTGGCCTTAGGCGCTTTATTGTTTTTATATCAGCAAGAGAAAAATATTCCATTACCTGTAAACGAGGCGGGCAAAATTTTAACCGACCGGGTGTTTCCTAATCTGGCACTTAACTATTTGGGAGCCTTTGCAGGGCTTGTATTTATTATTGGCTTAACAGCAGCTACTTTTTCGAGTGCAGACTCGGTGCTTACAACACTTACTACATCTATGTATATAGATATGTTTGAGTTGGATAAAAAAACGATATCAGAAACTAAAAAAACTTTTTACCGCAGGTTTATACATATAGCTTTTGCCGTGCTTTTATGGGCTTGCATTTTAGTTTTTAATGCAATAAACAGCAAAGCCATTATTGATACTATTTTAATTATTGCAGGCTACACGTACGGGCCTTTGCTGGGCTTATTTTCCTTTGGTATAATTTTAAAACGCAAAGTAACTGATAACATTATACCGGCTATTTGTTTAGCATCGCCTATATTAACTTATGCGCTAAATATTTGGTTACCCATGCTTATCGAAGACTACCAATCGGGCAACGAAATAATTTTGTTAAATGGCATAATTACTTTTGGCGGCTTACTGCTGTTTTCTAAAAGAGAAGAAAGCCCTCTTATTGCTTAATTACTGAGTTATAAATTAACAAACCACCCAAAACGCCATTCTTCCGCTAGTCATTTTCTTGCATAAAACATGTAAAAAAATGTGGTGTAACTAAAAACTAGCCATATATTCGAAAAAAATTTATACCACACAAGTAATGAAAAAAACATTAGTAAAAACCGCATTAATTGCAATTGCCGCTATGACTCAACAAAGCTGTTCTGAGAAAAAATCCTCAGAATCTCAGAATCAAAATCCGGGCATTAAAATTGCTGATATGGATACAACTGTTAATCCACGAGATAATTTTTATGATTTTGCAAATGGAACTTGGATGAAAAACACCAAAATTCCTGATCAAGAATCTCGTTGGGGTAGTTTTAATGAATTAGCCGACCGTAACAACGATAACCTTAAAAAAATATTAGAAGAATGTGCTGCTGATAAAGAAGCACAATCGGGAAGTAATAAGCAAAAAATAGGTGATTTTTATCGTGTAGGCATGGATACGGTAAAGTTGGAAAAAGAAGGTTATGAGCCAATTGCTCCTCTTTTATCAAACATAGATAAAATTGCAACTAAAACAGATTTATTGAAAGCTGTTGCTGAATTGCATACTAAAGGGCTTAGCGGCTTGTTTACGTTTGCTATAGATGCCGATGAAAAAAGCAGTAACGATAATGCAATTTATTTTGCCCAAACCCGCTTGGGTTTACCCGATAAAATGTACTATACGGATGAAAAATATAAAGAGATAAGAGCGGCATATAAAAAGCATGTTGAAAATATGTTTACGCTTTTAGGTGATAAAGCGGATGTAGCAGTAAAAAATTCGGAAGCTGTTTTTGCTATCGAAAGTCAGTTGGCTGATGGCTCTATGGGGCGTATCGAGTTACGTGATCCTGACAAACAATACAATAAATCTACCAAAGCGAATTTTTTTAAAAAGGAAGCTAATTTAGATCTTGATGCTTATATTACTGCTGCAAGTGTTACGGTTCCTTTTATAGATGTTATTGTAAGACAACCCCTTTATTTTGATAAATTAAATAAAATAATAAACAGCGTTGCTATTGCTGATTGGAAAACCTACCTACGTTGGTGTACTATACACCAAACGGCAACTTTTATGAGTGCTGCTTTTGTGAAGGAAAATTTTTCGTTTTATGGTGCAACATTACAGGGTGCTAAAGAGATGAAACCACGTTGGAAACGCGTATCAGCTACTATTGATGGAAGCATTGGCGAAGCCTTAGGGCAAATATTTGTAGATAAATATTTTGATGCCGAGTCTAAAAAGAAAGTTAACGAAATGGTTGATAATCTTTCTACTGCATTTAAAGAGCGCATTAAAACACGCGTTTGGATGGGCGATACAACTAAACAAAAAGCCTTAGATAAATTGGCTAAAATTATGCGTAAACTGGGTTATCCGGATAAATGGAAAGACTATTCTACTTTAGATATTAAAAACGATTCGTATGTAGCTAATGTGTTGCGTTCTAACCAATACGAATACAAACGTATGATTGATAAAATTGGTAAGCCGGTTGATAAAACAGAGTGGGGCATGTCACCTCCAACTGTAAATGCATACTACAACCCAAGCTATAACGAAATTGTTTTCCCGGCGGGCATTATGCAACCTCCTTTCTTTAACGCTAAAGCTGATGATGCAGCAAATTACGGTGTAATGGGTGCAGTTATTGGACATGAGCTTACACATGGTTTTGACGACCAAGGCGCAAAATACGATGCCGATGGAAATCTTAAAGATTGGTGGACAGCAGAAGATATGAAAAACTTTGAAAGCCGTACAGGCCTTATCCGCGACCAGTTTGATGGATATGTAGCTGTTGACACATTACATGTAAACGGGCAACTTACTTTAGGCGAAAACATTGCCGATTTAGGTGGCTTAACTATGAGTTATTACGCATACAAGCTTTCTTTAAAAGAGGCTAAATCTCCGGTAATTGATGGTTTTACAGGCGAACAACGTTTCTTTATTGCATGGGCACAAGGCTGGAAAACCTTAGCTCGTCCTGAGGCTTTAAAGCAAATGATTGCTACAAACCCGCATAGCCCGGGTAATTTTAGAGTACTTGGACCATTATCTAATATGAAAGAGTTTTACGAAGCATTTGATGTAAAAGAAACCAACAAAATGTACCGTTCTAATGATAAACGTGCTGAAGTTTGGTAGTTTTTTGCAAGAAATAACAAAAACAGATTAATAAATATCCTATATTTGAATAACAATTAAAAAAACTAAAATGAAAAAAATATTTTTAACTCTAGCGTTAGCTTCTTTTGTAGGAGCAACTTCAATGTCAGCTTCAACTTTTGGTGATGACAAAAAAGGTGATGACAAAAACAAAAAATCTTGCAGTAAAGAATGCAAAAAAGATGGTAAATCTTGTTGCAAAGACAAAAAAGCAGGAGAAACTAAAGACACAAAAACTACTGAAGAGAAAAAATAATTTCTTACAGATTACAAAAAAGCCCGCATCTGATAAAGATAGCGGGCTTTTTTGTTGTAGTAATTTATGTAAAATATCCTCGAAAGCCTTGTAAATAAAGAAATAAATTTAGTTTTAAACAGTTAAGCTAAGCGTTTTTTTGCGTCGTAAATTTATGCTATGGCAGATGCTGTTGATGATAAATATTTAAAAGGTAGGGGTGCGCAAATAAACACCCATAATCGTTTTGAAAAACATACGGTGGGTGCTTTTCATATTGAAGGCATTGATGAAGAAGTAGGGCTAGGGGGAAGGACACAATATATACCAACCTATCCAAAGACATTTATAAATAAAGTTGATAGTCCGGATATTGGTAGGGCTTATTCTATGAACCCCTATCAGGGTTGCGAGCACGGCTGTTTATATTGTTATGCGCGCGTAACGCATGAGTATTGGGGTTATAGTGCTGGCTTAGATTTTGAGCAAAAAATATTAGTCAAGCAAAACATTACGGAGGCTTTAGAGAAACAGTTTTCAAAAAAAGGTTGGGAGCCTTTACCCATTATGCTTTCGGGCAATACAGATTGTTATCAGCCCATCGAAAAAAAATTAAAGCTAACACGAGGTGTTTTAGAAACCGTACTTAAATACAAACATCCTGTAAGTATGATAACTAAAAATAGTTTGATTACACGTGATATAGATATACTGCAAGAACTTGCCAAACATAATTTGGTGCATGTAATGATAACCATAACATCTACCGACGAAAAAGTGCGCTTGCAGCTTGAGCCACGTACCACAACCTACAAGCAACGATTTAAAGCAGTAGAAGCTTTAAGTAAAGCAGGCATACCGGTTGGCGTAATGGTAGCACCCATTATACCGGGTATAACATCGCATGAAATCCCTAATGTAATTAAAACGGCTGCTGAACATGGCGCTAAACGAGCGGGATATACTATTGTACGTTTAAACGGGGCTATCGGAAATGTGTTTAAAGATTGGCTAGAGAAAAATTACCCTGATAGGGCGCAAAAAGTCTGGAACCAGATTAGTGATTGCCATGGTGGGCAGGTAAATGATTCTAGACCGGGTACACGCATGAGTGGAGAAGGCAATATAGCCGAGAGTATAAAAAAACTATTTCATATATCGGTGAAGAAGTTTATGGGAGAGCCTGAACGTTTGCACCTTAACACGAGTACTTTTTTAAATAAACATAATGCCCAAACGAGTTTGTTTGATGATATAGTTTAATTTTTCTTAACAGATTTTTTTTCGTTTGCTTCTTCGTGGTACTTAACAACTTCAAACATGGCATCAAGTACTATTTCAAATTTTTTCTTACCTAATAATTTTTGAAGATCAGCATGTAACTCTTTTTGACGGCCACGACAGGTCAGTATAAACTCTTTTCCTTTATCGGTTAAATGTATAATAGAGCTGCGTTTATCTTTAGGGTTGGTTTGTATTTTAATGTATTTTTTTTCTTCTAACTCTTGTACCACCTGACTCATGCCTTGTTTAGTAATGCCGGCACGTTTAGCTAGGTCAGTATTAGTAATGCCGTCTAAATCAATGTTCATTATAAGGGGCATATAGGCCAACTTAAAATCGCGAATATCGTGCGCGTATAATTGCTCGGTAACCCAGGTGTCAAAATGCTTTTTTAATTTATTTACCGCTTTACCCCAGCTACGTTTGCTTAATGCGTCTGTTTTTTGCAGCTCTTTATCTAGATTTCTCATTCTGTGGCAAATATACAAAAAAAATAATAGTAAATTAACTTGACTATTTAGTAAAGTTGCTTTACCTTTGTTGCCATAATTTAAAAAGCCTGTTTTATGGAACAAGAAATTACCCAAGAGAAAAAAAAGAAAAGCCCTATTATATATGTACTAATGGTGGGTGTAGCTGTGGCTGCCTTTTTTGGAATAAAAAGCGTTTGGCATGCCTTAAAACACGAAAGCACCGATAATGCAAGTGTAGAGTGTTACAGTATGCCGGTTATAGCACGTGTGAGCGGTTATGTAGATAGTCTGCCGTTAAGCGACTATAATACAGTTAAGCAAGGCGATTTGCTTTTAAAAATTGACGATAGAGAATATACCATTGCTAAAGCCCAAGCCGAAGCTGATATAGCCCAAGCCGAAGCCGATTTGGAAAATGCCAAAGCACAATTAATAAATGCACAAATGAATGCTAAAGTTGCCGAGGCAAATGCAGGTGTGCAGAAAACAAGAATAGATAAGGCTACTAACGATTTAAAAAGAGACCAAGCCTTATTTAATGACAATTCAATTACGAAGAAACAACTGGATGATTCTAAATCGAATGTAGAAACGCAGCAAAAACAATTTGATGCTAATAATGACCAAATTAGTTTGGCATCAGCTCAAATTGCAACATCAAATGCGTCTATTAAAAAAGCAGAGGCAGTTATAAATACACGTAAAGCAGTTTTAGATGGAGCTAATCTTAAATTAAGTTATACTAAAATATATGCGCAGGCTACAGGTAAAACGGGTAAACTTAATTTAGAAAAAGGACAGTTTGTGCAAGCCGGACAAACACTATTTACTATTGTAAACACAAATGATTTTTGGATAGTAGCTAATTTTAAAGAAACCCAATTAGAGCATTTAAAAGAAGGTAAAGCAGTTGATATTTATGTAGACGGCTTCCCTAATGTAACTATTAAAGGAACCATTTCATCTTTAAGTGAAGCTACCGGAGCTAAATATTCGTTATTGCCTCCCGATAATGCAACGGGCAACTTTGTAAAAGTAACGCAACGTGTTCCTGTAAAAATTGTTATTGAAAATCAAGCGCAGTATAAAGATATGTTACGTGCCGGTTTAAGTGTTATGGTTGAAGCTGAAAAATAATAATGAATAACGAAATCCATACAGGTCCTACGGGTTTAAAACGGGCGATTATTGTAATAACAGTAATTGCGGCAGCTATAATGGAGTTAATTGACACCTCTATTGTAAACGTAGCCTTATCACAAATTAGTGGAAACTTAGGTGCTACTATCGAAGATACATCGTGGGTTATAACAGGTTACGCTATTGCTAACGTAATTATTATTCCAATGACGGGATTTTTAGCTCGCTATTTTGGAAGAAAAAACTACTACATCACATCTATTATAATATTTACCATATCATCTTATATGTGCGGACAGGCAAGTAGTTTAATCTCACTTGTGCTATGGCGCTTTTTGCAAGGCATAGGTGGTGGTGCTTTATTATCAACCTCGCAAGGTATTTTATTTGATGCCTTCGAAATAAAAAAACGCCCCATGGCTTCTGCTATTTTTGGTATGGGTATTGTGCTAGGTCCTGCCATTGGTCCAACATTGGGCGGTGTTATTATCGATAATTATTCGTGGCCCTTAATATTTTACATAAACATTCCCATAGGAATTTTAGCCGCTGTACTTGCTTATACATTCATTGATAAAAAACCCGAAGAATTATCTATAGATAGAAAATCTATAAAAATTGATTATGTAGGAATTCTTGCGCTGATAATTGGGGTAGCTTCTTTACAATATTTTTTAGAGCGCGGAGAAACAGATGATTGGTTTGAATCGAAAACCATAACTATGATGGCAATTATTGCATTTACCGGATTAACTACATTTATTGTTTGGGAACTACGGACAAAAAACCCTGTAATCAATCTACATGTTTTAAAAAACAGAAACCTTGCAGTAAGTAATATACTTACGTTTACGGTGGGCTTTGGTATGTTCTCTTCGGTGTTTATATTTCCTGTATTGGCACAACGAGTGCTTGGGTTTACCCCAACCGAAACCGGTATTGGACTTATACCTGCTGCTGCTACGGCAATTTTAGTTATGCCTTTTATTGGTAGGGGTATACAAGGCGGTGTCCCACCTGTGGTGTTTGTTATATTAGGCTTTATATTTTTTATTCTGCATGGTTACACAGGCTCTCAAGCAAATTTAAATGCAGGCAATTCGTTTTTCTTTTGGCCAAATATTTTTAGAGGCTTGGGTACAGCCATGCTAACTGTCCCTTTAATCAACCAAGCCGTATCAGGTTTAAAACCGCAAGAAATGCCATCCGGAATTTCGCTTACCAATATGATTAGACAACTTGGTGGCTCGGTAGGCATTGCGGTAATGAATACATTTATTGTAAATCGTATGGCAGTTCATCGTTCAGATTTGGTAAGCAACTTACAACCCAACGATCCTGAATTAATTGCACGAGTACAAACTATGGCGCAAGGTGCTATTGCAAAAGGTGGAGCTAATGCACTTGGAGCAAATAATGCGGCATATAAAATGTTAGATGG
>DATHOW010000158.1:0-12000 GCA_035484495.1 Bacteroidia bacterium
TCCTCGCCGATTACGGCTGTGGGCTTTACGCTGCCATCCCTAACGCAAGCATAACTTTTAACTCATCACTTACCGTAATTTATCAATTCAAAAAAAGATTTTCGATAGCTGTCCGATATCGGAATTAAAATGTCTTTCAATTTAATTCTGTCGCGCTCAACGGATTCTATTTTATCAATGGCTACCATATATGATTTGTGTACACGGCAAATTATGTTGGCAGGGATTCCTTTTTCGAATTCTTTAAAAGTTTGCAGGGTCATTATTTTTTTGGTAGTGGTGTGTATACGGCGATAATCGCGCATGCCTTCTATATATAATATTTCGCTTAACAAAATTTTCTCTAAGCGGTACTCGGTTTTTACAAAGAAAAAAGTTTTATCGGTTGTGGTATCCGTTTTGGTTAGGTTGGCTTGGGCTTTATCAACTGCTTGTACAAAACGCTCGAACATAAAAGGTTTTAATAGATAATCGGTAATGTTTAAATCAAACCCTTTAATGGCATACTTGTTATAAGCAGTGGTGAAAATTACTTGCGCTTGGGTATTGGCACCTTCTAACAATTGTATGCCTGAAAACTCGCCCATGTTGATGTCTAAAAAAATTAAATCAACCGCCAGTGTTTTTAAAAACACAAGAGCATCTATGCCATTATCGAACGTAGCCAGCAAGTTTAGGTAAGGCAGCTTTAGCACATAAGCCTTGGTGCGCTCAAGTGCTAAAGGCTCGTCCTCAACTATGATGCAATTAATTTTCATGCTTGCAAAACAACTAATTTTACGCTGTAAGTTAGGTTTTTATTAGTTACATGCAATGTATGTTTGTTAGGATACAACAATTGCAGGCGTTTGGCAATTAACTCGTTGCCTAAACCACTTTGCTCATCGTTATTTGTTGCTATGTTGCTAAATTTATTTTCGCACTCAAAAACAATCATCTCTTTACTAAGCGTAAGTTTAATGTTAACGGCATTATCGAGTTTTTTATTTTCGGCATGTTTAAAAGCATTTTCAATAAACGGAATGAATAACATGGGAGCAATAACCAAATTGCCCCCATCGCCCTCTACCTGGTAATTTACATAGTTAATGTTAGAGGTGCGAATTTTTTGTAGGTCGATATACTTTTCGATATAAGTTAGCTCTTTACTAAGCGGTATTTTTTCGGTTTTGGTTTCGTATAACATAAAGCGCATAATGTCTGATAGTTTATTTAGGTAAGCCGATGCCTGCGTAGCATCTTTTGTAATCATCACATCAATGTTGTTGATGGTGTTAAACAAAAAGTGTGGGTTAATTTGGTTTTTTACCAAGGCAAGCTCCATTTCGTAATTTTTTTTGTTGAGCTCTTCTTTTAAAGTTATATCCTTATAAGCAGTTATAAAACCTTTTATAAACAAACCTAAAATGCCATTTACAAAACCAATGCAGCCTGTTAAAAAAACAGCAACGGCAATTTCGCTGGGCTCGTAATTAGGGAAAATAAGTTTACCTCTATCAGCGCCCACACCGCCTAATATGACTGACAAAGCAATTTCGCCTACAATGCCACAAACAAGTGCAACTAAAAATCCACTAAAAAAAAGCGCTATAATTTTTTTCTTGCTTAAAAACCTATCGTACAAAAATGTGTACGATAAATAAAAACCTGTAAGCCCCGGTATAATGGTAAAACCAACCATCATTTTTGTAAAAAATGCAAATGGGGGGTGGTGGGGGCCGCTGGCTTGCGCCATCGCATATATAACAAGTAATAACAAACAGTAGCCAACCCAGTATACTAAGTTAACGGCTACAACAACAGGTTTTTTCATAATTTTAAATTTAAGGTTTATATGCAAACAAAGCTACCTTGGGCATAAGCCTTTTAAAACTTTGTTATGCTAAGCCAGGGTGTTTGTCTGCAAACGAGCTGTTTTGTTCTGCAAAACAGATGAGCAAATGTTTATTTAAATAATACTTATTTCGCCCTTGTAGGTGTTAGCACTAACAAATATAATCAATCAATCCACACAATTTGTAATACTGCAACATTATAAAAGCAAAAATAAACCAAACCTTAAAATCCCTTCAGTTTTAAACAATTCCATACAAATACAAAAAAATATACAAAAGCTATTTGTGGTTATTGTTTAATTTTTACCTTTATCAAAAACAAATTTCGTGAAAAAACTAATTCTTTTACTACCCATTATATTGTTTGCCTGTGGTAAGCCACATGGCAATTACCAAAAAGCCATGCAAGCGGCCCAAACATATTTAAAGACAAACGATAATAGCAAAATAGAATTTAGCCCACTTGATAGTGTTATCGATTACCCTGATGATGTACTCCGCAAGTTAGCCCTAACCAAGCAGCAACTAATGATGAAACACGACACCCTAAAAAACAAAACCCTTTACGATTCGTTAACCACAGCTGCCAAAACAAAATACTATGTTATACGTTACCTAAACAAACAAAGCAACACAAACACTTGGCAAATGTTGGTAATGGACACCACTTTTAAAATAAAAGCCCAAACCGGCAGCACCAACTAAACCAATAGCGTGAAAAAATTAATCATACTGATTTCTCTTTTTGTAATTGCCTGCAGCAAACCGCAAACCAATAGCGATAAAGCCATCCTTGCCATACAGCAGTATGTAAAAAATAATTTACCCAATGTAGATTACAAAAGTATAGCATACAGTAAACTCGATAGTGGTTACGAGTACCCCGATACCCTCGATATACAAATAGAAAACCTACGCGAAGCTATTTTAATAGAGCATCAGGCCGATAGTGTAAAACAAGCAGTTGAGGCCCAACTAAACCAAATGGGCGTAGCCATGCCAAAACCCGATACCGGCTCAAAATTTAAAAATCAAATAACAATCTATCAAAACAAATTAAACAACTTATTGGCAAGCCCCAAACAAAAACACTATTACATAAGCAATAAGTATAGCCTAAAAAACCAACAAGGTAATTTAGAAATCAACACTATCAATTACGAAATAGATACTACTTTTAAAATAATTGATACAAATTAATAATAGCCAAACAACACACGCACACGGCATGACAGATATGAGCCAAATAGCCGGCATCCTACTAAGCATTCTGTTTTGGGCAACCCTGTATTTTTTACCTAGCATAATAGTGCGTAAAAAACCATTTGCCATAAAAGTATTTTTACTAAACCTTTTTGCCGGATGGACTGTTATTGGCTGGATAGCCTCCCTTATCTTATCCCTCAAAAGCGACAAAAAATTACAAAGCCAGTCTGTCGATAATATAAACACCAACACCATCCTTCAGCTCGAAAAATTTAACCAACTAAAAAACGATGGCATCATCAGCGATGATGAATTCGCTATCCAAAAAAACCGCTTGTTGGGTCACCAAATAATTGCGCCAAAAAAAAACCATTCAGTAACCATAGCCGTAACTGCTATACTTATAATAGGTTTTACCTACACCACAACAAACTTTGTAAGCACCTTTTATTATAATGCCGAAACCACCGTAGTTCAATTTTTAAACGGTGTAAAAAATAACGATACCACACAAACCCTTCAGCAAACCGATGAGTATAACCAAATCGTCCGTCAGCAAAACAACCTCCCAAAAATCACCGGCTATGTTGTTTTAAGTAGCGAAAAAATTAGCAATCGCAATAACGAAGAAATTTACCACGTATCTGCCACTGTTTTAGGTGATGATAGCAACCCTCAGTTAGTACAAAATGTAACCTTTGTAGTAGCTAAGCGCGGCTTTAATTATTACATAAAAAACAGCTACGATTTTTTACAAACGCACACCAACAAAATTTCATTTCCGTCCCACATGGGTGATATCAAACGTCTCGAAATTGCTCAACAACTAAACCTAACCATCGAGCTCGTTTCGTCCACCTGTTCTATAAAAAATAACAACGCCCAAGGCCAGCTACAAGTAAAAAACAATTATAGTCTACCCGTAAAAAACATACAAGTACAACTTCAATATGTAAACAAACAACAACAAGCCGTAAAAACCGAAACCGTAAATATACTTGCTAATGCAGGTGAGTTGCAACCACAACAAACCTACACGGCCAACTTTGCAACCGCCAATTGCGACAATTGCAATACCGTAAACATAACCCTGTTAACCAACACAAAAAATTAATAATTAAAAACAAACACCATGAGAGAAGGCGAAATATTTAAACAAGCAGTTGATTTTAGTAGCTATACCATCGATGAGGTAATCGATATCACTGGCATATCGCGCGGTCAGCTTTACAACCTGTATAAACAAGAAACCATAAAGCCTGTTTTTAAAGAAAAAATAAAAAAGCTAAAAATAAAAATAGACTACAAGCTTGCCAACGAGTACGACCCATTGCATAAAGAAATCGAACACCTGCGCCAGCAAGTAGCTCTGCTAACCAAAGTAAACGACGGCCTAATGGCATTTTTAAAAGAAAAGAAAAAGAAAAAATAAATTCCAATTATGAAAAAATACAGCTCACTAGTTACCCTACTACTTTTATTTTCAGTAGGCATATTTGCACAAAACCTCGATAGCCTAAAACTAACGGGTAAACAAATTTCCGAAGATTACACGCTTACAAAAACCAACAATTGCATTTCTATGCAAGTGCGTATCTTTAAATAAACTTTTACAAATGGAAACCTGGGTTATTTACGCAATTTTATCTATGGTTTTTGCAGGCCTAACATCCGTACTGGCAAAATACGGCTTACAAAACATCAACCCCGATTTAGGCTTAGGCATACGCACCACCACCATATTTTTTTTAATCACCATATTTAATTTTGCCACCAACAAATTAAAAGATTTGCCCCTTATAACCCACAAGCAACTTATACTATTAGTTTGCTCGGGCTTAACCACCACCTTTAGCTGGATATTTTATTACCGCGCCATGAAAGATGGGCCCTTATCCTACGTAGCCGCTATCGATAAAGCCAGCATTGTAATTACACTGGTGTTATCTTTTGTTTTGCTTAAAGAGCCCATGTCGCCCAAAATAATTATAGGCGCCACACTAATTTTTGCCGGCATGCTAGTACTCATTTGGAAATAAATTTTTGTATAATTACCAATCAACCTTTTGTAAATGAAAACCATTTGCGCCATTATTTTGCTAACGCTAACACAAGTTGTTTGGGCGCAACCATCGCCCGATAGCACCATAACTCAATCAACAGCAAACAATGGCACGCATAAAATTTATTATTACAAAGGCTACATAAACCAAGAAATTTTTACCGATAACACAGGCTTTATGTACAACTACATTTTGTATTATAAATCGTCCACTCAAAAACAAAGTCAAGACATACACATCAAAAACGATACAAGCGTTTCGGTAAACTATTATAAAAGCGGACAAATAAGTTCTGAATTTGTAAGCAACTCAAACCGTACAATGAAATGGAGAAAAACCTATAAAGCAAACGGACAGCTAAAACATTTTTATAAAGGTCCCGCCTTTAACCAAAAACAAAAAAATAGCAGGTTGGTTAAACATTAATTATTGGTAGGAAATACTTGTTTCATTCTTTTCACCATCTCGGCAGCAATTACACGTCCATCTTCGCCCTGCTGCTTAAGCTTTTCAATTATGTTGAGGTAACTTGTATAATCTCTATCCTGACTTAATTTAAAAACAGTATCCATTTCCCTTATTTCAATTTCAAAAGCCACAATAGCATTCATCACCCTTTGCTTAAACTCCGCCGGTATATTATCAAACGTTGTAGCCGATTGCCTATTGCCGTTTTCAAAATGCAACGATGTCATTCGCAACACATCCTCCAAAGCCTCGTCGTCCAAAAATTTAATAAGCCCCTTAGCATGCACACTCATATAATTCCACGTAGATGGCGTATGCGGGTTGCTATACCACGTACCACTTACATAAGTGTGTTTGCCCGTAAAAACAGCCAGCACATTTTCGTTATGCATAAACGCCTTATGGTGGTCGGTGTTTTTCATAATATGCCCCCTAAGTATTTTTTTGCCCGCACGTTCCTCCACAAACACAGGCACCTGCGTAGCAATAGGTTTATTTTCCTTATCGCATCCCGTTAAAAACGCAAACGGATAGGCATTTAAAAACTCCTTTATTACTTGTTCATCTTCTTCCTTATGGTAGGGTAGGTTATACATAAATTATTTAATTAAATTTTTTTTGCATTAAGCTCGTTCAAAATTAATCAATTTAAACAAACCCAAACACCCAACAATGCTTAGGGCGTTACGGCGCTTTGTAAACACGCGCCGTCGGGCTTTGCACTTCAATCTTTTGCCGATTACGTCAAAAGGATTTCCGTTGCAATCCCTAACGCAAACAACCTAATCGTATAATTGTTAAAACCGACCTGACAAATTGTCTATGTTTATTTTCAAAACGATAAAATAATTTTGTATTTCATTTAAACACTCACAAACGGACAACTTTGACCGAAGCATTTGTAGCTGATTATAAATTACCAAGTTGAGATAATTTTAGAATAAAAATAATTTTTTCACGCTTAATTTTAATGCTGGACTATAATTTTTTGGGTGTAACTGTTTTGCTTTGTTTGCACTTGCATAAAATAAACACCCTCTTTTAAATCACTTACATTAATGGTTGTTTTATCTGATACAATATTTTGCTGCTTTATTATGCTTCCAAAAACATCGATAATTTTTATTCCTCCATTTTTGTTTTCCCATTCAATAATCAATATTTCTTTAGCTGGGTTGGGATAAATTTTCAATCCTTCATTTTTAAATTTATTTATCCCCAAAGGGCTTACATTAACTACAACAGTATCGTAACCCATATTACCACAAAGGTTTTGCTCAACTACATAAGTTGTAGTAACAGTTGGTTTTACCCAAATACCCGATATATTAGTATCTAATAACACACTATTGCCATACCAGTTACAATGTAAACCATATAATTGTTGCCCAATAAAAACACTATCTCCTAAAACAATAGTTGTGTCGTTCCCTGTATGGGGTGGCATACTTATACTATCAGTTGGTATCACGCTTACGTCGTCTATGTAATAATACGCAAATCCAGAAAATGATGAATAGAAATTTGCCGAAGTATCGGTTTGGGTATCATTATAAAAATTACCGATAATGATATGGTCTTCACCACCAGTAGCAATATAAATGCCAGATATTTCCATCCAATTTAGTGTATCTCTAAGTATTGGATTGCCAAATTTTAATGCATGAGGTATAAGACTTAATACGTTTCCGTTTGAGGAGGAAGTTGTATAACTAATATTTGAAATATGGGCAGCAATATTATTTATTGCACCAATATAAGTACTTGAATTTCCATTAAGTAAATTTGTATAAAATTTCAAGTAATAACATTTTCCTGTAAGTAGTACATTATTTAACTGCACTTGTAAATATTCTCTATAATTTGAACCAATTGCGTCATACCCCCAAAAACCAGCATACGCATTTCCCGTTCTTGGATATTGATAACCAACTCCAGCAACCGGAACTCCCATTATAGAAGAACACACATTGAAATAATCCGTGCTATTTGCTGTTGGCCCTGTCCAAGGTGGAGCATAATAAATTTGGCTACTAGCTGTTGGGCAAGCAGTATAAGTTTCAAAACTTGGGTTAGGTACTAAATTTTGAGCATATACGCAACTAAAAACAAATAGCCAAAAATAAACAACTAAAAATATTTTATTACAAAAATTCATGCTTCTATAAAAATACAAAACCCTTTGCTTCTAGCAAAGGGTTTTGTATTAATTATTATATAAGTTAGTACTGAATAACAATTTTCTATACAGGCACGTATATATTCTCCTGATCCGTTTATATGCGACGGCGTTCAGCAATTTTCAATCAACATACAAATAAAAATTTACCCCAACCCCGCACAAAACTTTTTTACCGTTGAAACAAACAGCAGCGATAAACAAACCGTTGAAGTCTACAATGTAAACGGCAGCCAAGTTATTTCGCAAACCATCAACGGCAGCACCGGTGTAGATGTAAGCACGTTATCGGCAGGCGTTTACAACACCAGCATCACAAACAACCAAAACACAGTAAATAAACGTTTAGTTATAGTTAAATAAATGCAAACAAACCCCTAAACAAAAAATAACACCTGTTTTTTGGGTATCTTTGTACTATGGTTGATATCAAGAGGGATGAGAGGAACAGAAAAATTCGCAAACTAGTTACCATTTTTTGCATGCTACTTTCTGTGTTACTAATATACTTAATAATGAAGTAAGCTAGTTAACAGCACACGGTTTAAAACTTAACCGCGCCAAACCCCAAAACGCTTTTTAATAAACTAACTTTAGTTTATGATAAGCCTTAAAAAAATAGAAAACAACAAGCCCTTACGCATTTTAGTAGCCGTGCTTTCTATCACGCTTGCCATAGTACAAGTGTACCTAATGATGAAAGATAGCAACTAAACCCATTTGGGCATTTCGTAGGGTTACCGCCGTCGGGCTTTTCACTACAAATGTTTTTTCTCAAAAAACATTCAGCGATATCAAAATAAAACAACAAAAAAACCTAAGCTAATCCCTAGCGCTAGGTTCTACAAAATGTTATACAGTAATCGCTTCATTTTTAGTCAAACAAAAAGCATTACGTTTACTTACAACTTATCATTAATTTAGCCCCGCAAAAACTTAGCCCTTGTTGGTGTTATCATCAACAAGTAAATTAAACTCAAAAATAAAATGATAACCATTAGCGCAAAAGATACTCCTCAACCACAGTTTCACGGCTTTTTATTGGGCGCCGTAGGTCCACGCCCCATAGCCTTTGCTAGCACGATGGATAAAGATGGTCGCCCCAATTTAGCACCCTTTAGTTTTTTCAATGTATTTTCATCAAACCCGCCCATTGCCATATTTGCCCCTAACCGCAGCGGCCGCGATGGCACCAATAAACACACCCTATTAAATGTAAAAGAAGTACCCGAGGTGGTTTTAAACATTGTTAACTACAACATGGTACAGCAAATGTCGTTAGCCAGCAGCCCTTATGCCAAGGGGGTAGATGAGTTCGAAAAAGCAGGCTTTACCAAGCTGGTATCGCAAGGCATAAAACCATTTAGAGTAGCTGAGGCCCCTGTTACTATGGAGTGCAAGGTTATTGAGGTTAAAGAGCTAGGCGAAAAAGGCGGCGCAGGCAATCTTATTTTTTGCGAGGTGCAACTTATACACATTAAAGAAGAAGTGCTTGATGCACATGGTAAAATAGACCAACAAAAAATAGATCTTGTAGCCCGCATGGGTGGCAACTGGTACTGTCGTGCACATGGCGATGCTTTGTTTGAAATAGAAAAACCAATTACAACACTTGGTATTGGCGTTGATGTTATTCCTGCCGAAATTAAAAACAGCAAAATTCTTTCAGGTAATAATTTAGGGCAACTCGGTAATGTAGAGCATCTGCCTACGGCAGAAGAAATCGCCGCTTACAAAAGCACCAACAGCAAACACTTTGCCAGTAAAGATGAATTGCACCAATATGCCAAAACACTTTTAGAAGCCAACAAAGTAGCCGATGCTTGGAAAGTTTTACTTAGTAATTAATGATTGTTTATGTTGGTTAAAAAATACATTTTCATATTACTGCTGCTAGTTTGTTTTATTGCTACATCATGGGCGCAAAAAAATAAATATACGCCCATCTATGTAAAAGCCAATTCCATTCCCGATTCCTTAACCTACTCAACCGAAAAACTTGCCAAGTACTTTAACGATAACTTTACCACCAATACAGATAAAGTGCGCGCCATTTATTATTGGATAGCAGCACATATTTCCTACGATGTAGATAATATGTTTGCCGTTAATTTGGAGGCTAATAAAACCGAACTCATAAAAAAAACCTTAGCCACACAAAAAGGTATCTGTATTGATTATGCTTATCTCTTCGAAGATATAGCAACCCGTTGCGGCGTACCCTGCATAAGCATTTTTGGTTTTACCAAGCAAAGTGGCTTTGTTGATTATATTGCCCACGCTTGGGTAACTGCTAAGCCCGATAGCACTTGGCTCTTGTACGACCCAACCTGGGGGTCGGGTAACATCGTCAACCGTAAATTTGTAAAAAGCATAAACGATTTTTATTTCGAGACCAAACCCACCGAGTTTATAAAAAACCACATGCCTTACGACCCGCTTTGGCAATTACTTAACTACCCTATAACGCAAGATGAATTTTTTAATGCCGATTTAAAACAAAATAAAAGCAAACCCTATTTTAATTTTACCGATACCATTTCCCAATATCAAAAACTAAGCGATATTGATAAAGATGTAACCGCCCTGCGTCGCATCGAAAACAACGGCATAAAAAACACCATTACATTTAGCCGTGTAGTATATTTAAAAACTGAAATCGCAAACTTTCAAAACAACCAAACAGTTAATTTGTATAATGGTGCTGCCGCAAATTATAACGATGCCGGCGTACTTTTTAACCAATACATTAACTACAAAAACAGCCAGTTTACACCTCAAAAACCCGATGCCCAAATCCTAAAAATGATTGATACCACCGCCAAAATGTTAAACACATCCCAAAATAAATTGTTAGAAATTAAAACACCTGTTCAAAACGTAAGTTCAAGCATAATTACCCTCCAAAAAATGCTTACCGAGCTGAAAGGTAGGCTAGACGAGGAAACTAAGTTTGTAAACACCTATGTAGGCACTCCCAAAAACAAACGAAAAGCCCTGTTTTATAAAAAAACTTATTCACTTTTTGGAATGGAGCTTAAATAATCCCTAAATTTAACTCTCTTAAATTTAATAAATAAAGCAATGGAAGTAATCGGCATTATCAAAGCAAAATTTGATACCCAAGTAGTAAGCGAGCGTTTTAAAAAACGCGATTTTGTATTAACGGTTGAACCGGGTTCTCCTTACCCTCAGCACGTTAGTTTTCAATTAGTGCAAGATAAAGTTTCTTTAGTAGATAATTTCGCCATTGGCGAAGAAGTAAAAGTTCTTTTCAACCTAAAAGGACGCGAGTGGGTTTCTCCGCAAGGCGAAACAAAATACTTTAACACTATTGATGCTTGGCGTATAGAAAAAGTGGGTGCAGGTCAATCATCTTCATCATCACAATCTTCAAGCAATAATCACAGTCAACCAACCAGTATGGAAACCGGAGCACCTCCTGTGTTTACAAGCTCATCGGTTGATGATGATTTGCCATTTTAATTTTAAACACAAATTTTAAAAAAGAAGAGATGCCCCCAAGGCATCTCTTCTTTTATACCCAAGTTTGTATGAACAAAATTTTACTTATTTACACAGGTGGCACCATAGGCATGATGCAAGATGCCAAAACCGGAAGCCTGCGACCTTTTGATTTTAAATCGCTAACCAAACAAGTACCCGAATTAAGTCGTTTTAATTTAGACCTTCATTCTGTCTCCTTCAAAAAACCAATCGACTCAAGTAACATGCACCCGCGCGTGTGGGTTGAGCTGGTTGATATTATTGAAAAAAATTACAGCAAGTTCGATGGCTTTGTTATTCTGCATGGTAGCGATACAATGGCATATACAGCATCGGCACTTAGTTTTATGTTACAAAATTTAAGCAAGCCTGTTATACTAACAGGTTCGCAATTACCCATAGGCATCATTCGCACCGACGGAAAAGAAAACCTAATTACCGCTATTGAAATTGCCGCTGCAAAAAACAAACAAGACAAAGCATTGGTTCCCGAAGTCGCTATTTATTTTGAGTACGAATTGTTTCGTGGTAACCGCACCTTCAAATATAACTCGGCACACTTCGATGCCTTTCAATCGCCTAACTATCCAACCCTTGCCGAAGCCGGTGTAGAAATTATTTACAACGCCAACTACATTGCAAAAGCAAGCACCAAAAAATTGAGTGCCTATAAAAATTTAGACAACGATATCATTGTCCTCAATTTATTTCCCGGTATCTCAAAAAAAATTACCGAAAGTAT
>DATHOW010000159.1:0-6962 GCA_035484495.1 Bacteroidia bacterium
ACTATCGGCATTTCCGGCTTTTGCCCAAGTACAAGCCGCATTATAACGGTCGTGACTAATGCCTTTACCCCCAATACTTTTAAATGCTGCGGAATAGGCAAGAGCTGAATTCTCATAATCTTTTGCCCTATATAAAGAATCTGCCATTACCACATAATCGTAATAACTGAGGTTTCTTTTTGCGGGATTAATTTGTCCGTAAAAATTACTGCTTAGCAGAAGTATAATTAGCAGTAATAATTGTTTCATTATCTCAAATGTAAAACAAAAAATTTCCTCTTTGCTCTTTGATTATTAAAGAGTAAGTTAAAAATAATTAAATTTCGGTGGGTTGGATATCTAATCCCTTATAGCATCTTCACAATTAAATCAGGCAATAAGCCTAATATAATTGTAATGGCAGTTGTTATAGCTAATAACATAGCATGAGAGCTTTCAAAAGCTACAGGCTCTTCGGTATGTGGTTTTTTAAAGTACATAGCAATAATTACTTTAAAGTAATAGTAAACACCCACACATGATGTTAGTATAGCCAGTATCAATAACCATTTATACGAACTAGCTATAAGCGTTGTAAATATAAAATACTTAGCAAAAAAACCTGCTGTTACTGGTATACCCGCCAAAGATAACATGGCTATAAGCATGCCCAAAGCAATCATAGGATTGCGTTTTGCCAAGCCATTAAAGGCTTCAAAACTTTCATCACCACTTTTACTTACATGATATAAAACTGTAAAACTGCTGATAGAACCAATTGAATAAGCCAAAGTATAATATAAAATAGACGGTACAGAAAATTTTGCATTAACTGCTAAAATAGCCATTAACATAAATGCCGCATGACTGATACTTGAATAAGCCAACATGCGTTTTACGTTTGTTTGCGCCGCCGCCGTAACGTTTGATATAACTAGCGATAAGGCAATAACAATGCTCAAGGCCATACCCCATGTTTCTGAAATGCCACCGAAGCCAACTAAGAACAAGCGCATAAAAGCTGCAAAAGCTGCCGTTTTTACAATGGTGCTCATTAAAGCTGTAATTACTGTTGGTGAACCCTGATACACATCCGGTGCCCAAAAATGAAATGGTGCCGCACTTACTTTAAAGCACATAGCTACCAACATCATTATAACACCTGCGTAAAAAAACATCGGCAAATTTCCGTCTGCTATTTTAGAGCGCATTAGCATAATATCAAATGTTCCGGTTGCACCATAAATTAATGCTATACCAAATAATAAAAAGGCCGAAGCCATAGAACCCATAATTAAATATTTAAAGCCCGCTTCGTTAGACCTAACATCATTCTTTTTACTGGCAGCAAGAACGTACAATGGAATAGATAAAATTTCGATGCCCAAAAACAAGGTGGTCATGTTAGTGAAAGAGGTTAGCATTAAACCACCTGTAATAGCAAACAACACTAAAGAGAAATGATCAGCTAAAGATGTTTCTGAATTAAAATAATCGTTGGCTAAAATAAACCAGAAGAAAGCAGTGATAAGAATTACTCCACTAAAAGCAAGTGCTACGTTATCAAAACGAATCATGTTATTGAATTGCTCAATAGACATGTTGTTATTAAACTCCATAAAGTTAGCCACATAAGCAGCTAAAATTCCAACCAGCACTATTGGATACAATGCGCGTTTGAATTTAAAAATCTCAGCCAGCATGACTAAAATTCCCAATCCGCTAATAATAAAAAGTCCCTTCATAATTTATTTCAAATTCATTAATAATGCTTTTACCGCAGGTTCAGCTAAATCGTTTAACGGTTTAGGATAAACACCAAATGCAATAACAGCTATACATACAATAATTAAAACTGCTTTATCAGTATCAGCTAAAGAGCCAAAAGTTACTTCGCTCGATTTTTTCTCGCCCAACATAATTGCTTGGTAACTGCGTAACATATATACTGCACCTAATATAATGGTTAGTGCTGCAAAAGCTCCCATCCATGCGTTAAACTGAAACACACCGTTTATTAATAAAAACTCACCCACAAAACCGTTGGTTAAAGGCAATGCAACCGCACCTAATAAAATGATTAAAAACAAAACACCAAATTGCCCATTCATGCTGCGAATGCCGCCTAATTTAGAAATGTCGCGTATGCCTGTGTGGCGCATTAAAATATCTGCAATTAAAAATAAACCAACCACATTTATACCATGACTCATCATTTGTATTACACCACCTTGCACACCTTGCTGATTAGCCGATAAAATACCCGCAGCAATTAAACCAACGTGCGCAATAGAAGAATACGCAATTAAACGTTTGTAATCTTTTTGAACGATAGCAATACACGATGCATAAATAATGCCTATAACAGCAAAACCTATAGCTACCCCACCCCATTTTTCTAAAGCTAAAGGCACAACAGGTAACAACCATTTAATTAAACCAAAAGTTCCCATTTTTAGCATGATACCCGAAAGCATCATAGTGCCTTGTGTAGGTGCTGTTACATAAGTATCTGGTTGCCATGTGTGTAAAGGAAAAATAGGCATCTTAATTCCGAAGGCAATAAAGATTGTCCAGAAAACAAATGTTTGTTGTGCTTCCGTCATACTTCTTCCTGCTGCATATAAATCATTTATAGCCCACGATTTTACTCCCGTATCTAATCCTGTATGATTGTACAAGAAGATTAAACCAATCAGCATAAACAACGAACCAAACAACGTGTACACAAAAAATTTGAAGGTAATTTTTGCGCGATTTTCTCCACCCCATAATAAGCAGATAAAATAGATAGGGATAAGAGCCAACTCCCAAAACACATAAAATAAAAAACCATCGTTAGCTACAAACACACCTACTAATGCACTTTGCATTAATAAAATTAACGCATAAAAAGTATTTGGTTTATCGTAGGTTGTTTGAAATGATGAAAGAATAATTAATGGAACCAAAAATGTAGTTAATAACACTAACAACAAACTAATGCCATCAAAGCCAACTGCAAATTTAATTCCTAGCGATTCTACCCAAGTGCAGTTAAGACTTAAAGCATCCATTGCCGGGTTGGCTCTAAACCAAACATAAGCCAGTAAGCTAATGCCAAACTCTACCAAAGAAAAAGCAAAAGCCATTTTCTTAGCACCATCGCCTTTTACAAAAAATAAAACCAGCGACGCAATTAAAGGAAATAATATTAAAAAACCTGTTAGCATATTCTCTATTTAATTAAACTAAAAAATAGTATTGTAATTACTCCAACCACCATGGCCATTATGTAAAATCCAATATGACCTGTTTGCAATTTACGTAACTGTGTTGCTGACCATTTAGTAGCATCGCCTGTTCCGTTTACAATTCCATCAAATATTTGTTTATCAAAAAACTTATAAAACACTTCCGATATAGCATCTAATGGTTTACGAATAATGGTATCATAAAACTCATCTACATAAAATTTGTTGTAAATAACACGTTGAAATGGTTTCATGTCAGCTTCTTTTTCAGCCGGCAACACTTTGTATTTAATAAACATTTGGTAAGCAAAATAAATAGTTGACCCTGCAACTAAAACTGCAATAGCCATTAAAGTCCATTCTGTATCATGAGATAAAATGCTTGGGTTTTTACGAATAATAACTGAATCTAAATTTTCGCTCATCCAGTTTTTTGTACCCCAAAATTCAGGCAGACCTAACAAACCACCAAATACAGAAAGTATAGCTAAGATGATTAATGGAATAGTCATTGCTTTCGGTGATTCATGTAAATGATGTTCTTGCTCATGCGTGCCACGGAAAGAACCCCAGAAAGTAAGAAACATTAAACGGAACATATAAAATGCTGTACATAAAGATGCGATGCTGCCAACAACCCAAAGCAACTGACTATGCTCATAAGTGTGCGCTAAAATTTCATCCTTAGAAAAGAAACCTGCAAACGGCGGAACACCACTTATTGCAATTGTTCCTAATAACATGGTTATAAAAGTAATTGGTAAAGCTTTTTTTAAGCCGCCCATTTTACGAATATCTTGTTCACCACCCATAGCATGAATAACAGAGCCCGCACCTAAGAATAATAAAGCTTTAAAGAAGGCGTGTGTTGTAACATGAAACACGGCACTGCTATAAGCACCTACACCTAAAGCTAAAAACATTAAACCTAATTGAGATACGGTTGAGTAAGCCAGTACTTTTTTAATATCGGTTTGTAGCAAGCCTATAATGGCTGCAAATAAAGCTGTAATAGCACCAACTACTGCAACAAATTCACTGGCGGTTTCTGATATCGAATAAAAAATGTTTGAACGAACCACCATATATATACCGGCTGTAACCATGGTTGCCGCGTGAATTAATGCTGATACAGGAGTTGGACCTGCCATAGCATCGGGTAACCATGTGTATAATGGCAACTGAGCACTTTTACCCATAGCACCTACAAATAATAGTAAAGCAATCGCAGTTATGGTAGATGTTGGTACCGATGATGCTTTATTAAAAACCTCACCAAAAGAAATACTGCCAAAGTTTATAAAGATTAAAATGATGCCTAACAAAAAACCTAAATCACCTATACGGTTCATAACAAAAGCTTTATTAGCCGCTCTGTTATAGGCATCGTTTTTAAACCAGAAACCAATTAATAAATAAGAACATAATCCTACACCTTCCCAACCAACAAACATAATCAGGTAGTTGCTACCAAGCACTAACAGCAACATAAAGAATACGAATAAGTTTAGGTACGTGAAAAAGCGAGAGAAGCCTTCATCATCGTGCATGTAGCTGGTTGAATAAACATGGATTAAAAAACCTATCCCTGTAATGTTAAGTAAGAATAAACAAGAAAGCGGGTCAACTAAAAACGAGAAAGGAATTTTTAAGGTATCTGAATTTATCCAAGAGAAAATTTCTACAACGTACGATTTTTGTTGAGAAGCACTTACTTCCATAAAAATCAAAACAGAAACAATAAACGAAGCCAACACACTTACACAGGCAATAGTGCCCGATAAACCTTTGCTCATTTTTTTTCCGAAGAACCCGTTGATCAGAAAACCAATCAAAGGAAATAAAGGAACTAATCCTATTAGCTTAATCATAAATTTCTAATTCTTTAGTTTGCTTAATAAATCAATGTCAATGCTTTTTATGTTGCGATACACCATACTTAATATAGCTAGACCAACAGCTACCTCAGCCGCGGCTACTGCCATAATAAAAAACACAAATACTTGTCCGCTTGGGTCGTTATGCAAAGTAGAAAACGCCACTAACAAAAGGTTTACGGCATTTAGCATAAGTTCAATGCACATAAAAACTATAATAGCATTTCTGCGAGCCATTACACCAACAGCGCCTATAATAAAAAGCACGGCGCTTAAAAATATGTAATAGTTAATAGGGATTGTGTTTATCATATCTATTTAATTTCTTTTTTACCTAACATAATTGCACCAACCATAGCAGCTAATAATAAAACAGATGCTATTTCAAATGGAAATAAAAAGTCTTTAAACAAAACAACACCTAAGGTTTTTACCATGCCAATTTGTGATGCGCCTGCTTGCGACAAGTGCATTTGCTCGGCACCTTTTAAAACACCAACCATTACAGCTAATAAAATGCCACCAATTAAGCCCGCAATTAATTTTGTTACTATTGTTTTTTGCGGCTCGGTGTCTTCGTTTAAGTTCATTAACATAATAACGAATAAAAAGAGCACCATAATAGCACCCGCATATACCACAATATGTACTACCGCTAAAAATTGTGCGTTTAATAATAAGTAATGCCCTGCGATACAGAAAAAAGTCATTACTAAATACAACACGCTATTTACAGGATTGCGTGTAAACACAACCATTAGCGCAAACATAATAGCTAAGAAGGATAGTATCCCGAAAAGCCATTGAGTAACTGAATATCCTAACATAATAACATTTACAGTTTAGTGTTTTCCTTTATTTAATTTTTTGTCATCAAACAATTCGTTGTGTTTTAAGCCCGGTATTTTTTTGAAGGCCAACACTTCGGGTGTTTGGCGTTTTGACACATCAATGGGGTGATCAACTTTCTCTACCAATTTATCTTTTCCATAAATAAAATCTCCACGCTCAAAATCCGTATCCACAATTCTATCCGTTAAAAAGATAGCTTCTTTAGGACAGGCATCTTCGCACAAACCACAAAAAATACAACGCAACATGTTTATTTCATATTTGGTTGCATATTTTTCTTCGCGATATAAATGCTCTTCTCCTTTTTTGCGCTCGCCGCTTTCCATTGTAATAGCTTCTGCTGGACAAGCAACCGCACACATACCGCATGATGTGCAACGCTCTGCGCCATTTTCATCCCGCTTTAAAACGTGCTGACCACGATACACAGGTGCCATAGGACGAACCTCATCAGGATATTTTATGGTAGGCGCTTTTTTAAAGAGATGGCTAAATGTAATCGCCATGCCTTTTAAAATAGCAGGCAAATAAAGTTTTTCTGAAAAACTTTGCTCTTTATTTGATACTACTTTGCTTCTATTTGTAAGTTGTAAAGCCATTTTTTTTAATACTATAAAATAACGTTTCCTCTTAAATATTCTACCACTACTGTTATCACTAAATTTAATAAAGACAGAGGAATTAAAATTTTCCAACCTAAGTTCATTAACTGGTCGTAACGGAAACGAGGCAGTGTCCAACGAATCCACATAAATACCGAAATAAAAATACATGTTTTCAAAAAGTAAACTCCAAAGCCAATAAACGAAATAAGCCACGAGCCTTCTTGCAAACCAAGTGCATTATAAAACTCGTGTGCAAAAGGGAAGTTATATCCACCAAAATATAAACCCGCCATTAACGCCGAAGAAATAAACATGTTGATGTATTCAGCAAATAAAAACGCACCTAATTTAAATGCAGAATACTCCGTATTGTAACCACCAATTAATTCGGTTTCACATTCTGATAAATCAAAAGG
>DATHOW010000160.1:0-39439 GCA_035484495.1 Bacteroidia bacterium
TTTGCTTTGGCGGCAGCATCTGCGGCTTGTTTGGCTTTTAAATCGGCATCCGCTTTGGCTTTGGCAGCTGCGTCGGCATCAGCCTTAGCTTTTGCATCCGCATCGGCTTTTGCTTTAGCGGCAGCATCTGCGGCTTGTTTAGCTTTTAAATCGGCATCCGCTTTGGCTTTAGCAGCTGCATCGGCATCAGCCTTAGCTTTTGCGTCAGCATCGGCTTTTGCTTTGGCGGCAGCATCTGCGGCTTGTTTGGCTTTTAAATCGGCATCCGCTTTGGCTTTTGCGTCAGCATCGGCTTTTATTGCCTGGTTAGTTTGTTCTATTTTTTGTTTAGCTACTGCATCATCTTTTTTTAAACCTAAGGCCTCATTATATTTTGCGAGCGCACCTTGATAATCTTTCTTACTAAAATTTTTATCTCCTTCTTTTATAGCCAGCTGGTAGTTTTTTTCTAAATCTTTATTTTTCTTTTCAAGAGCTTTTTCCTGTTCTCTAATACCTGCAATTACACCTTGCATTTGTTCTAAATAGCCCTTATCATAGTCAAAATTTTGCTTGGTGCCATCATAGGCGTATTTATTTGCCGGTTGGTTTAAGGCTGAATAATCTACTCCCTCAACCTTTTTCCAAAGTGAAATTTGCGCATCTACCACACCAAAAGGCTCTAAGGCTCTTTCAGGTGGAATGCCACGGGTTGTGATAGAGAATTTTTTGGTAACCATTTCTGACTTTGCAACCGTTACCATATAATCCCCTCCTAAAGGAAGTTGAAAACTATATTTACCATCGCTACCCGTTGTTATAGTTGAAACCGTTCTGCCACCTTGGGTTACTGTAATAACAGCTCCGTTAAGCTCATTATTATCATCAAAAATTTTACCTTGTACATTAAGCAGTACAGCTGCCTGTGGAGGGGGCGACTGTGCCTTTGTAGAAAAAGATATAATTAGTAGAAAAACTAAAAATATTGATCGAATAAAATGCCTCATTAAGTATGACTAAGAGCTCTAAATTTACGTAATTTGGCGCAAATTTAAAAAACTAAATGACAATAAGCTATTGGGAAAAACAAACATATTTTAACAATGTTAATTTACTGGTTATTGGTAGTGGCATTGTAGGATTAAATGCGGCTATTGCTTACAAAACTAAGTTCCCAAAAGCAAAGGTTTTAGTTGCCGAAAGAGGCATTCTACCTAACGGCGCAAGCACCAAAAATGCTGGTTTTTGCTGCTTTGGCAGCGTATCTGAGTTAGCTGACGACCTTACCCACATTAAAGATGATGTTGTTTTTAATACTGTTTTGCTTCGTTTTAAAGGCTTAAAAAAGCTTAGAAACTTGTTGGGTGATGATATCATTAATTACCAACAACTGGGTGGTTTTGAGGTTTTTGACTCAAAAAAGGAATTTGAAGCCTGCGCCGATGTAATTTCTTCTTTTAATAAAAAGATGAAAGATGTGGTTGGCTTAAAAAACGTGTATGAAATTGACAAAAATAAAATTACAAAAAGTGGGTTTTCGGGTTTTAAATACTGCATAAAAAATAACTACGAAGGGCAAATAAATACCGGGCAAATGATGCAAGCCTTATTAAGTATTGCTTATAAAAAAGGGATCATTATTTTAAATAACATGGAGGTTGATAAAATAAGCGACAGCAAAAAGGAAGTAGAAACCTTTTTTAAAAATAACCTCAGCATAAAAAGCAAAAAAGTAATTATAGCTACCAATGGTTTTGCCAAACAACTGTTGCCAACATTAGATGTAAAGCCAGCTAGAGCTCAGGTTTTGGTAACCGAGCCTATTAAAAATTTAAAGGTAGAAGGCACTTTTCATTACCAGCAAGGCTATTATTATTTTAGAAATATTGATAACCGAATTTTATTTGGCGGCGGCAGAAACCTTGATTTAAAAGGTGAAGAAACTACCGAAATGCTGCTTACAAAAACCATACAGAACAAACTGGAAGAAATTTTAAAAGAAAAAATACTGCCTAAGCAAAAATTTAAAATAGACCAGCGTTGGAGTGGCATTATGGGGGTTGGCTCTGAAAAAAAGCCCATTATTAAACACACCAGTAAAAATGTTGTTTGTGCTGTTAGGATGGGTGGTATGGGGGTTGCCATAGGTAGCTTGGTTGGACAATTGGCAGTTGATGAATTACTAAAAAAGGGATAACCCTAAAGCTGTTTTGCTTTAATATTATAAGCCTCAAAAATATCGCGATAGCGAACATAACCAACATATTTATCTTGCTCAATTACAGCTACTTTATCTACATCGTGTTCAAGTATAATATTAAGTGCTTTGCTTAAATTTTCGCTACTATTTACGGTTGGTATTTTTTCTACATAACTACTAATAGGTTTTTCCTGATCTTCCTTTTTTACGCTTACATTTCGTAAAGAAATAATACCCAAATAATTCCAATCGTTATCAATTACAGCAAAATCGCTGGCATGGGTGTTAGCTGCATGATGACGCAATTCGGTAAAAGTCCAATCTTTATTGGCTGTCGCTAAAATTCTAAATTCAGGAAAAAAGTCTTTTAAGCTAGTATGGTCTAATACATCAGTCCTCATATTATAACTATGTGCCGGACTTTTAAATCGGTTATCAACCTGGTTTTTGTAAAACGATATCCTACGCGAAAGCAGAAATGTAAATACAGACACTATAATGATTGGCGGAAGTAACGAATAATTACCACTCATTTCAATAATCATTACTATACCAGCCACAGGTGCTTGTGCCACCCCTGCATAAAAAGCTCCCATGCCAATTACCATAAAAGAGGCTACACTTACATGCTGACTGGGGAAAACAATGCTTGCCAATGTACCAACGGCTGCCCCCAACATAGCCCCAATAAATAAAGAAGGGCCAAATATACCAGCCGAGCCCCCGCTACCAATGGTTAAAGTACTAGCTACAATTTTTAAAAAAGCTATAGCCAAACAACTAAGTACAACCGCAATGGCTCCTTCTACCGGAAAATAATCAGGAAAATGCCCTTCAATTACATAGGTTAAGTAATCTGTTCCAGTACCCGATATGCTGAAAAACAAAATAGCCAAAGCACCTGTAAGTAAGCCGCCAATGGCAGGTTTCAACCATTTTGGCACGGGTATTTTATCAAAAAAAGTGCGGGTATCTTTAAAGCCTTTAATTAATAAATAACCAAAACCAAAACATAAGCCTCCTAACAAAAGATAAAACACAATTTCGTTTGCATGAAAGGCTTGAGGTGTTGTAATATGAAATGCCGATTCGGCACCTGCATAAGCTATATAAACCAAATACGCTGTAACCGATGATATAAAACAAGGAATAAGAGCGTCACTTTCAATATCGTGCTTATACACCATTTCGGCAGCTGTTAACGCGCCACCTAAAGGCGAACGGAAAGCTGAACCTAAACCTGCTGCTGTGCCTGCTAATAATAAAGTCCGCCTGGCTCTAGCGCCTGTTTTTAAAATGTTTGAAAACCAAACACCTATGCCTGCACCTATTAAAGATATAGGTCCTTCTTTACCCCCACTGCCTCCTGTAGGTAGCGTAAATAAAGTTGCCACGGCTTTAAAAAAAGGGATACGGGTGTCTATTTTACCCTCGTTGTAATGAAAGGCATAAATCATTTCATCCGTTCCGGTACCAGAAGCATCTTTACAGAAAAAGTGTATAATTAACCCTGCCATTAAACCACCAAAGGCAGGCAACAATAAAACAATTAAAGAAGTACTGGGGTGATGCGCCGCAAAATTTACTTTTTGAATGATGGTTTCAGTTTTTTCGGCTGTTTGGGTGTGGATAGATAAGAAGAAGGTTTCTAAAAGGTTTAGCAGAAAAGAAAAAGCCATAGACACCAAGCCACATAAAACACCCACTACTACCGAGTAAACGTAAATACTATTAGGGTTTTTTATATTAACTAAACTCTTTATACGAAGGGCTAAGGTCATTTTTGCTATCTATAAATCGAAGTTAAAAATATTGTTTATTTTTGTTTGCACATAATTACTTAAAATGGACGGTCGAGTCAGCATTATTCTACAAAAAAAAGTAAACATTTCTTTATTCACCTTTTCTTTCTGTTTAAAAAACTAATTATAGTATGACAACAGATATTTTAATTACCATACTATTGGTTTTGCTGAATGGTTTTTTTGTGGCAGCCGAGTTTTCAATGGTTAAAGTTCGTTCCTCGCAGGTAGAGCTTATAGCTAATAAAGGTGGCAAACGTGCTAAGCTTGCCCTGCACATGGTTGAAAATTTGGATAGTTATTTATCAGCTACTCAGTTAGGCATTACTCTTGCTAGCCTTGCCCTTGGTTGGGTTGGAGAAAATGTAATGGCAGAAGTTATTACAAAAACAGTACATGTTTTTAATGCAGATATTAGTGCTGAGTTAGCTCATAAAATTGCTATCCCGGTTGGGTTTACCTTAATAACTATAGCCCACATTGTATTTGGTGAGCAAGCTCCAAAAATGATTGCCATTAAAAGTCCTTTAAAAATTGCTTTGTTTATTGCAGTGCCCATGCGCATTTTTTATGTGGTGTTTAACCCATTTGTTTGGTTTTTAAATAAGCTTTCTTCTTTTCTTTTAAAAATATTAGGCATTAAAAAAAGCTCAGAATCTGATGCGCATAGTGAGGAAGAGCTTAGAATGATACTGACTGAAAGTGAAGAATCGGGTGCGATAAAACAATCGGAAAACGAATTAATACAAAATGTATTTGATTTTGACGAGCGACTGATAAAGCAAATTATGGTGCCTCAAAACCGTATTTCTGCTATTAATATAGAAATGGGGCACGAGCAAATTATTAAAAAAATTATTGAAGAAGGTTACTCGCGTTTACCCGTTTACTTAGGCGATATTGATAATGTAGTGGGCATTATACATAGTAAGGATTTGCTGAAAGCGGTAATTGACAATCGTTTTAAAAGCATTAAAGAAATTATGCGCCCGGCACATTTTGTACCTGAAAACATGAAGGTAAATGATTTACTGCGTGATTTTCAGCGCCTGCATGCTCAAATTGCCATTGTTACTAATGAGTTTGGAGCTACTGCGGGCATTGTTACCATGGAGGATATTATTGAAGAATTAGTTGGCGAGATACGTGATGAGCATGATGACGAAAAACCTGATATTGAAAAAATAAACGATACCGAATATATTGTAAAAGCCCAAACTACATTGGTTGATTTGAACGAATCGTTGCCGATTGCTTTGCCAGAAAGTCCTCATTACGATACTATTTCGGGTTATGTAAATTATATCTTCGGAAGGATTCCGGCGGTTAATGAAAAGAGGTCTATTAATGGTTACCAAATAACTATTTTAAAACGCAAAAAACAAAGCATTGAATTGGTTAAAATTAATGTGTTAGATAAGGATATAAATTAATCCTCTCCCTCTTCTTTTCCAATAACAAACAACTCACTTACGCCTTACACTAATAAAGCTTTTAGTTTCTTGGTCTAAACGGTCTGCCCGGGTTAGACGGAGACGGCTGTTGATTAATTTGATGCTGCTGATTAATTTGATTTGGAGCAGGCTGAATAGGCTGTGGATTAAATCCACGCGGCGTATTTGCATTATTATTTATTCCGTTAGAGAAATGCAAAGTAGGATTTCCGTTTACGTTACCGTTAGTGTTAGTAGGTACATAATTAATGTCTATGCTTTTTGTAACCGTTCCGTATGAGTTATTTGCATGTATAACAAACGTGTTCATGCCCGGTTTTAACGGAGATGTAAAGTTTAACAGCTCGCTGGCGTTAGGATTAAAAGAGCATGAAACTTGGTTTCCTTCGTAGGTAACAGAAGCCCCCGAGCCAGTATAAACATAGTTTAAATAAGCCGAAACAGAGATAACCCCACTCATAGTTGTATAAGGTGTTGTTGATGGGGAAGTAAGTGTTATTTCCGGCTGATGGTGTACCGCAGCATTACTATTTATTACCGCATTTCCGTTAGATTGGGTTTGATTTCCAATATCCGGCGTAATTTGAGTTGCCGTAAATGTTGGCAGTGTTTGGTTATTAATATTATTATGAGGATTTGCATTAAAGTTTGGCAAGCCCTGATTATTAACCGGGTTGTTTGAAGTTGCCGTAAATGTTGGCAGCGTTTGGTTACTAATATTATTATGCGGGTTTGCATTAAAGTTTGGCAGCCCCTGATTATTAACCGGGTTGTTTGAAGTTGCCGTAAATGTTGGCAGCGTTTGGTTATTAATATTATTATGCGGGTTTGCATTAAAGTTTGGCAAGCCCTGATTGTTAACCGGGTTGTTTGAAGTTGCCGTAAATGTTGGCAGTGTTTGGTTGCCATTGTTAACAACGGTATTATGAGGGTTTACTGTAAAACCTGTTACATAAACCAAACTAAGTTGTTTAACATCATTACCAAAGGTGTTACTGGCCGTAATGCTTAATTGGTTCGAACCGTTAAGTAAATTAACCGGAATATCTATTTCGTGGGTGTTGCTATTGTAATTAAAATTTAAAATGTTTCCGTTATAATTAACAGCAATTTCTGATGATGATGATACGTTATACACATAGCCATTAACTATCATGCTTGGTTGTAAAGTTGTGTACGGACTTGAAGCCGGGTTAAACAAATCTATACGAGGTGGTTTACCGGTTGGCTTAAAATCTATAACGGTAGATTTTGCATCGATACCGGCTGCATTAGCAGCACTAATATGTATGCTGTTATAACCGGTTAATAAATCTGCCATAAAGTTTACCGTTTTGGTAGTCGGGTTAAAATTAAATTGAGGGATGTTGTTACCGTTTATGCTAACTGTAATTTGATTAGCCATGGTTATATTTTGTACCGTTGCGCTTACATTATACGTTGGGTTAACCACCTCTTCGGGTGAGTTTAGCGGATTTGTAAACTGTACAAAAGGTTTACCATTTAATTGCACAGGCATAACAGCACTACCAAAATGTGGTGGTGTGTTATTTTGTGTTCCTGTATTTGGGTTATCGTTATTTGGATAGTTATTTATTCCTCCATAATTACCACCCGAATAGTTTGGTGTGTAAGGCGGGTTATAAAAAACAGTTACTCCTTGCGAGCCTGTGCCATACTGACTATTAGCTGTTACAATAATATTGTTGGTGCCTTGTTGTAAAAAGGTTTGGAAACTAAAATTACCATTATATGGGTCGTAAGAAAAATATCTGATAGGATACCCATTTTGCGAAATGCTTACTTGATTGGCTGATTGTATGTTTTGTATAACACCCTGAACGCTGATATAATTACCCGGACTTGAATAATTATTGCTAGGGGATACAATGTTTACATACGGCGGATAAACCTGAGGTTGGTTGCCATAATATGGGTTGTTGTTAGAGTAGTTATTGTTGTAATATGGATGCGGCGGGTTAGAATAGTTATTGTTGTAATAGGTGTTATTGTTTATTGGCTGCGGGTTAGTATTAGGGCTTGCATTAGTATAGGCAGGCGTTGGGTTATACGAGCTTTTAGTTTGTTTACCATATATGGTAAAAACTAAATTAGCCGATGCGTAATGATAAAAGTCATTATTTTTGATAGGCTCATTATTCATATCATAAGTTACGCCATCCAGTAAATTAGTTCTCGGAAAAGCAACTCTGTATTCAAACACCAACGCAGCATGTTTGCTTAATTTAAACCCAAAACCAACCCCAACAGATGGCAACCAAGTAGTTGTACCATTAATAGAAGAGCCCTGTGCTAACGTACCGTAGCTTCCGGTTAAAACTTTTTTTACATCGGCTGCGGTTACGTTTTGTGCGTTATGCAGGGTTGTAAAATCATACATTTGTCCGTTAACATCTAAAGCATTTATCCAGGTTTTGTAGTTACAAATGCCTAGGCCGCCCATTACATGAAAAATTAAATGCGTTTTTTGTTCAAAACGTGGGAAATTCATTTTCAGCTCTAAAGCTCCTTCGTGTATATAGGTTTTATAATTGTTATAAAAAATGCCCCCATGTTTAGCGTAGTTAGTAGTGCTATCGTAGGTGCCATTAAGTGCTGTGTTATTAGCCACACCGTAAGATGCTTTTGTATCTAAGCCTGTACAATGACCGCTTAAATAACGGAAACCTAAAGAGAACCCTAAAAGCGCGTCGGCTTTTTGATTTAAAATACGCTCGATAGTAAAACCACCTGCAATGTTAGCATGAGGGGTAACATCGGCAGTTTGCCACATAGCACCCGCATTTAAACCTAAACGCCATTTACCTGCTTGGTCGCTGTAGGTTGCCTGACTGAAAATTTTAACCGATAAAAGTATAAGGGCTGTAAATATTATCTTCTTCATATCTAAATGCTTTGTGATTTTTAAATCATATATCATGCCAAGTTACTGTTTTTTTATTTTTGTGAAACCTAAGTTATTGGTATAAAACTACTTCAAAGGTTTAAAGCCATGTGTACATTTTCCGTTTTTAGCAATGCCTTGGCATTTGCCGTATAGGGTAAGTGAGTGTCGGTCTATATCAAACTTTAAAATTTCGCCCGCCATTTGTTGTATTTGTTGCAGGCGTGGGTCGCAAAACTCAAATACATGCTCGCAATCTTGACAAATAAGATGGTCGTGCTGACGATACATATACGCCTTTTCGTACATGGCCTGGTTTTTACCAAACTGATGCTTAATAATTAAATTACACTCTAATAAAACCTCAACTGTATTGTATAAAGTAGCACGGCTAACCTGGTACTTTTTGTTTTTCATGTGTACAAAAAGCGTTTCAATATCAAAATGCCCTTGTATGCTGTACACCTCATCTAATATGGCAAAACGCTCAGCCGTTTTACGTAACTGTTTTACTTCTAAATGATCGGTAAGTATTTTTTTTACCTTTTCTTTAATTTCGTTTGTAATCATTTATCTAAAATTTAGTACAGCAAGTTATGATACGGATAACGCTTTACGTGCAGTTTTTTAACCTCGTTATAAACCAGGGTGCGCAATTCATCAATGTTATTTTTTTCGGTAGCCGAAATAAACACATTTAAACCATTGCCTTTACTCATCCAGGTTTGTTTAAGCTGCTCTAGGGTTACGTTATCTTTAGTCTCGGGGGTTAAATCATCTTCCTCTTTCTGCGTGAAATGATAAGCATCTGTTTTATTAAAAACGGTAATTATTAGTTTATCGCCTGCACCAATTTCGGTAAGGGTGTTGGTTACGGTTTCCATGTGGTCGGTAAAAGCAGGGTGCGATATATCTACTACATGCAACAACACATCTGCCTCGCGCACCTCATCTAAAGTTGATTTAAACGATTCTACCAACTGTGTAGGCAACTTGCGTATAAAACCTACGGTATCGCTCAATAAAAAAAACAGGTTATCAATAACCACTTTACGTACCGTAGTATCTAGGGTTGCAAACAATTTATTCTCAGCAAACACGGTGCTTTTGCTTAATAAATTCATTAAGGTAGATTTACCCACGTTGGTGTAACCTACTAAAGCCACACGTATCATTTCGCCACGGTTTTTACGCTGCGTAGCCATTTGTTGGTCTATGTCTAAAAGCTCTTTTTTAAGTACAGAAATTCTATCACGCACGTTACGTCTGTCGGTTTCAATCTCCTTCTCCCCCGACCCACCACGAGTTCCGGTACCACCACGCTGACGTTCTAAGTGAGTCCACATACCGGTTAGGCGTGGTAATAAATATTGGTACTGCGCTAATTTAACCTGTGTGCTTGCATGGGCGGTACGTGCTCGCGAGGCAAATATTTCTAAAATTAAATAAGTTCTGTCTAATATTTTGCGCTCCAGTTCTTTCTCTAAGTTACGTTGTTGCGATGGGCTTAACTCATCATCAAACACTACTACATCAATATCGTTTTCTTTAATAAAGGTTTTTATTTCGTTTAGCTTGCCCTTACCAACAAAGGTTGATTTATCAGGTTTTTCTAAGCGTTGTATAAATTGCCCACTAGGAATTAAGCCATCAGTCTCCACCAAAAAAGCCAGTTCATCAAGATACTCCTGGGCTTTTTCTACATCCTGAAATTTAGTAATTAAGCCTACTAATATGGCTTTGCGCTGTTTAGGCGCCGTAGATTCGGTTTTTTTGCTCATTAAAATTACTTGCCCTTAATATTTGTGCTAACATAAGCAGCAATTGCCTGAGCTTGCTCGGGCGTTAAACCGTTTATTTTAGTCATGGTGTTTCGTCCGTTAAGGATGATACTAGAAATGCTATCATTGCTTAGTTGAGTGATAGATAAATCAAAGGCACCTGCCATTTTTAATTTACCATCTGCCCCGTGGCAACTAGCACAATTATTAGCATAAAACTCTTGCCCATTAATAGTTCCATCTGTATTTACAGAGCTTTCGGTTACAACAGCAGTTTTCTTTTTCATCATTTCACCTATGCCAAAAGCTCCCAATATTAATAGAAAAGCCAAAACAGCTAAACCTTTGTTGCCTTTTTTGAAACCAACAACCGCCAAGGGGATAGATAGAAACACAATGGTTATTTTTATAATTAGCATAGGTTTAATTTCAGGTAGCTGAATCATTAAGTAAACGCCTGTTGCTAAAAACAAAAAGCTAACAATCATCTCTAGTATTTTTACTTTTTTAGTAAATGAGGCTAATGCTTCTTTTTTATCGGCTAAAAGTAAAATTGTCTTAATCAGATAGATTAAAAAGAAGATGGTTACTACGGCAAAGTGCGTTTTTTTGATGATTTCGAAGGTTGTCATATTATGGTTTAAATTTTTTTCAAATGTAAAGATTATCTTAAAACGAAATTGTGTATTTTTGTACTGTAATTATGTTTAACAGTAGGTTTTATTTTGGTTGGTTACTATCGGCTGTACTTATGTACTTAGCATTCTATGTCTTTCATGGGGTAATTACTAATGATATTATTAAACTTTCTATCCCTAAAAGCCTATTTTTATCAGTAGCAGCAGTAGTTTATTTAATTGTAGCCTTTGGCATGTCGCTGTTATTTAAAAGCACATCGCTTAAAAAAAATATTAAAAAGCCTTACAAACGTGGTTTGCTTATTGGCATTATAACCGCCTTGTTTATGTATGGGGTAGCCTTTACGGTTGGCATATCGTTTTCGTTTAAAGTAACTATGTTTAATTTAATGGTAGATGTTGGCTGGCAACTTATTGAACAAAGCATTGGTGCCTTTTTTATAGCCCTTGCCAACACCCTATTCTATCGTGAAGAAGAACAGCACGTTAATTTTTTGTAGCCTGCTTTTTTTGTTTTTTTTAGGAGCCTGCTCTTTTAAAAAAATAGAATTTGATACCCAAAGCGGTAAAACAAATACGGTTAAAGTAGGCGAAAAGTTTAGAGTTACTTTACCGGGAGAAAACCACCAACAAAATTATTATTGGCTTTTAATAGAAAACTCAAATAAACGAGGAGTAACCTATTTAGGCTCGGTGTTTCATGGCGATAAATCGGGGGAGGTTGATTTTAATTTTTTTCCTCGAGAAAGCGGAGAAACAACCCTTACTTTTAACCTAAATCACTTTAACGATAGCACCCAAACCAAAGTTTTTAAAGTAACGGTTATTAAATAAATTGTTACTTGCTCATCGTTAAAAAAACCTTACTTTCGCAACACAAAATTTTATTAAAATGAGCTACGATGTTATAGTTATAGGAAGTGGTCCGGGCGGTTATGTTGCTGCTATACGTGCTTCGCAATTAGGTTTAAAAACAGCTATTGTTGAACGCGAAAACCTAGGCGGTATTTGCCTTAACTGGGGTTGTATTCCTACAAAAGCTTTATTAAAAAGCGCACAAGTATTTGAATATTTAAACCACGCTAAAGATTATGGCATTAGTGCCGATAACATTAAAGCTGATTTTAACGCTGTTGTAAAACGTAGCCGCGATGTGGCTGATGGCATGAGCAAGGGCATTCAGTTTTTAATGAAAAAAAATAAAATTGATGTTATTATGGGCACTGCTAAAGTTAAAGCAGGCAAAAAAGTGGAAGTTACCGCTGCCGATAAAACAGTTGCAACACATGATGCTAAACATATTATTATAGCGGTTGGTGCTCGCTCGCGCGAGTTACCAAACTTACCACAGGATGGTAAAAAAATTATTGGTTACCGCCAAGCCATGAACTTACCAAAACAACCAAAAAGTTTGTTAGTAGTAGGGTCGGGTGCCATAGGCATTGAGTTTGCTTATTTTTACGCAACTATGGGTACTAAAGTTACCGTGGTTGAGTTTATGCCAAACATTGTACCAGTTGAAGACGAAGATGTATCAAAACAATTAGAAAAATCGCTTAAAAAAGCGGGTATAGAAATTATGCTTAATGCTTCGGTTGAAAGTGTTGACACTAAAGGTGATGTAAGTAAAGTAAAAATTAAAACAGCCGATGGCGAAAAAATAGTTGAAGCCGAGGTTGTACTATCTGCCGTTGGCATACAAACCAATTTAGAAAACTTAGGTTTAGAAGATGTTGGCATTGCAACTGATAAAGGAAAAATACTAACCGATAAATTTTACGCTACCAATGTACCGGGCTATTATGCTATTGGTGATTGCGTTGGCGGACAAGCCCTAGCACACGTTGCTAGTGCCGAAGGGATAACTTGTGTGGAAAAAATTGCAGGTCATAGCCCTGAGCCGATGGATTATAACAACATACCGGGCTGTACTTATTGTCAACCCGAAATTGCATCGGTTGGATATACCGAGAAGAAAGCTAAAGAAGCAGGTTACGAAATTAAAGTGGGTAAATTCCCTTTTACAGCATCAGGTAAAGCTAAGGCTGCCGGTGCACCTGATGGATTTGTGAAACTTATTTTTGATGCTAAATACGGTGAAATTTTAGGAGCCCACATGATTGGTGCTAACGTAACTGAAATGATTGCTGAAATTGTGGTGGCTCGTAAATTAGAAGCTACCGGGCATGAGTTAATTAAATCGGTACACCCACACCCTACTATGAGCGAAGCCATTATGGAAGCTGCTGCTGCTGCTTACGGAGAGGTTATACACCTATAATCATGCTTAAAAAAACTTTTTCTTACTCGTTAGTGGCTTGCTCTATTGCATCTGTTATGATAATTGCGTCGTGTAATAATCATGCGGATAAAGAAGAAGTTGCCACAAACCGCGTTTTTGCTGATTACCACTATGCTTTAGATTCTATTATAAAAAGTAAAGATGGTATACTTAGTGGCATTGAGTTGGGACAAAGCGTAAAGCTTATTCCTGCCCGTGAGATAAATCAGGCGGTAGAAAAAGCAAACGATCATATTACGTTTGAGCAAAAAATAGATTCGATAAGCAAATACACCATTACTTACGCTTTTGAAAACGATACTATTACCGAAATGGAAGTTTTAATCACCTCGCAAAATGGCGACGAAGGAGATAAAATAATGGCCGATTTAAAAAGCTACTACACTAAAAAGTATACCGCACCCATTATGGATAAGGGCTATTTTGTATTTAACTGCTTTGATAGTAAAAAACAAAACTTTACCATTACCCTTACCGACAATAGCGGAGCATCAAACTCGGTTATTGATATGTATGTTTACCGAGAGAAGTAAGCTCTTATTCACATTCTGTATTTTTGTTAACTAAACGTATCATTTTAGTTATTGTTTTGTTGTTTTTGCCTGTATTTTGCCCTACATTTGAAATTCACTAACAACAATAAAATGCTTAAAAAATTTATTCCTTTATTTTTTATTTTAGGTGCAGGTGCTTTATCTGCTAAGCCCATAACATCGGCTACGGCAAAAAAAGTGGCTCAAAACTTTTACACTCAAAATACTAAAACAGAAGTAAAATCGCTTAGCTTAGCTTATACACAAACATCGGCAACAGGCACGGCGCTTTATTATGCTTTTAACATAAACACCAACGATGGTTTTGTAATAGTAACGGCTGATGATGCCGCAAAACCAATTTTAGGTTACGATACCAAAAATAGTTTTGTTAAGCCTGAAGCTAATACAACAATTGCCTATTGGTTAACAACACGTGCTAAAGAAGTAGCCAACATTCAGCAATTAAACTTACTTCCTACCGCAGAGATTGCTTTAGATTGGGTAAAATACAGCACTAATAATCCTAACATAAATTCAAAACGTGCTAACAACAGCGTAAATTCCGTACCAGCTTTTGCCGATACCATTGCACCTTTGGTTAAGTCAACCTGGAATCAGTCGCCCTATTACAATGCGTTATGCCCGGGTGGTTCGGTTGCGGGTTGTGTGGCTACCGCTATGGCTCAAATAATGCGTTATTGGAATTACCCAACAACAGGTACAGGCTCAAGCTCTTATTGCGATTGTACTGCACAAGGGTTTTCAAATAATTATAATACACTTAGCGCTAATTATGGTGCTACAACCTACAATTGGGCTAATATGCCTTTAAGCATAAACACTCACAATGCCGATGTAGCTATACTAAATTACCATTGCGGTGTAAGTGTTGAAATGGATTACGACCCTAACGGAAGCGGCGCTTATGTTTGTGTAAACGAAAATCCAAATGGACCTGCTTGTGCTCAAAACTCATATGTAAATTATTTTAAATACGACCCAACAACTATTAAAGGTTTACAGCGTACGCCTTATAATGATTCTGCTTGGACAGCTATTTTAAAAACCGACCTTAACATTGGGCGACCTATACAATATGCAGGCGATGACCCTGTAGCAAATGATGGGCACACATGGGTTTGCGATGGCTACGATATAAACGATTTTTTCCATATGAACTGGGGTTGGGGTGGTTATGACAATGGTTATTTTTATATTAATAATTTGCAAACTACCAATGGGTCTTTTAACCCGTCGATCAACCACGAGGTTATTGTTGGCATTGTGCCTATGGCATCAAACACGTTAGATGCCAGCATCCCATCTATTGCAAACCCTAGCGGTTTTTATTGTGGAGCTAGTGGCATGTTTACACCAACACTGCAACTACAAAACTTTGGGAATAATAACCTTACATCTTGCACTATTAATTATCAAATTGATAATGGTGCCGTACAAACTTTAAACTGGACAGGTAACTTAGTTTTTGGACAAGCTACTACGGTAAGTTTACCAAGCTTTACATCAAGCACAGGCTCGCATACATTAGTTTGTTACAGCAGTGCGCCTAATGGGGCTACCGACCAAAATACGGCAAACGACCAATCAACAACCTATTTCAATCTTACAGCAAGTGCTACGCTACCTGTGGTTGAAGGTTTTGAAAGCAACCTATTGCCATCTGCCGCATGGAGTGTTTCGCACACAGGAAGTAATGGCACCGATTTTGCAGTTACCACCAATGCAGCCGCAACAGGTGCTAAATGCGCTATGTTAGATAATATGAATAACACGGCGGGTAACACTAGCATTTTACAAACTTCGTCATCTTACAATTTGTCAACCTTTACAACTCCTGCCCTATCGTTTAAAGTAGCTTATCAAGAAAAAGCAACCACTAACAACGATAAGTTTCAGGTTTACACATCTATTGATTGTGGTGCAAGCTGGCAATCTAAATGGGCACGTTGGAGCCCTACTTTATCTGCCTTGGCAGGTACAAGTGCTACTGCTTACACACCAAGCGTTAATGAGTTTACAACCTATACAGTTGATATACATTTAGTAGCGGCTAACACAAATGTGTTATTCCGTTGGGCGTTTTATGCCGACCCAAATGGCGTTGGTAACAACCTGTATATAGATGACATTAATATTGTTGATGGCGGAGCACAACCTGCGTTAGGCATTAAAAACATAGAAACTTTGGTAAACCTAAACCTATATCCTAACCCATCAACAGGTGTAGTTAATGTAGATTTTAACTTTAGCGAAAAACACAGCGTTGCTTTACAAGTAAACGATATGTTGGGCAGAGTTATTGAAACTATGGATGCTAAAACCTACCAAGCAGGCGAAACTACCATAACACTTGGTAGCAAAACTGCCTACCAAACAGGTGTTTATTTTGTAAACATTACGGTAGATGGGCAAAAAATATCTAAAAAAGTAATTGTAGAGTAATACATCAATAATTTTAAAAAGCTGTTAATCTCAAAGGTTAACAGCTTTTTTTATGCCCAAAAAGTGGGGGGTGGTGTAATTATACTAATATATCAGTTGATACAAACTCATGCTTTGTCATTTCGACCGCAGGGAGAAATCTTTATTTGGGATTAGATGGCTTGCAAATACAGATTTACTCATATGTTTTTATTTTTAAATGCATTAGTTATTTCGCTTCGCTCGGTTCTCAGTCGTGCCTTCTTCGCAATGACAAGCGTTATTTTCATTTATAAAAAAACAGGTCACTTGGTCAAAACGCCTAGGCACTCTGACCGGGTGCCCTACTAGTATACATATATATTTATATTATTATTATTTATATTCATTTATAAAAGTAGGTCACTTGGTCAAAGGGTATAGGGTAATTGACCAAGTGACCTAAATCAGTTGAGTTATTATTTATTCTCCAACGTTTATCTTCTCCTTTAACTACCATTTTATAGGCTTTCATATCGATAAAATAATTTTTTGCTGATGTTCTGCCCTTATTAGTCTGTTGCATAATGGCACTAATAGTTTGACTATAATTTAACGATGTTTGTCCGCCAAAAACTTGCTGGCAAATAATTTTAAGCGAGTTTAAACGAGTTTCGTTTTTATCATCGGCGCTTACACAAAGCATGAGTTTATATATGTATTATTTATTACTTATATATTATTTCATTTATGTCAACTGGTACAGTGGTACAGTTTCATATAGAAACTGTACCACTGTACCAGTTGACAAGGAATAATAAACCCCGCTAAAAACAAAAAGAGATAAAGCAGTATATTGCCTCATCTCTTTTATATTATTTTCTAATTAAATTTAGTGTAGTGTAATGTTGTAAACGTGTCCGTTAATAGTAACGGTTGCTTGGTTATCGCAATTGCCTGTACCAAAGTTAACGTAACGTGTAGGTTTGTTGCCCGGTGTAAAATCTAACTCGCCGGCTACAAAACATTTACGGTAACCTGTGCAATTAAAATCTCTTACTAACCAAGTGGCCTGTGCTACACTTACAGTAAAGCTTTGTCCGTTGGCCGATGTACCGTTTGCTGTACCAAATATGGCAATTTGTGCATGAGCCCAATCTATTGGTTGGTTATTAGGGCGCTCGCCTGCCAATAACACTTTTGTTTTGTTGGTTGTCCACGATATGGTTTTGCCATTAGCCTTAGTTACGCTCATGTTAGCAGCAATGTTCCAGGTAAGGTTACCATTAGTTACATGCCCAAGGTTTTTAATGGTTTTGCTGATAATGTGTACGCTGTTGCCATCAACCACATAGTTATTAGAAGAAACATTAATTACATTGCCCGAATCGCGATAATGCAAACCTGCCGTATAAATGTACTGAAGGCTCCCACTACGTGTACGACCATCAGCACCGGTACAACCTGTGCCAAAATCTACCAACAATGTATCATTATCGGTACTATTTAACGCGTAAGAAGTAATTGTAGCGCAAGTTGTATAAATGTTTTCTTGCGTTTGACCACCAAGCTTGTATGTAGTCATATTACCATAAGAAGCCTGCTCGCCAATGTTTTCTACATCGTTAGAGTGGGTTTCTACTTGTGTGTGGTCTTCGGCCGCACTAGTATCGCTATCTGTTTCTTCTTTTTTCTTACAAGATGAAAAAATTAAAACTGCCAACATGGTTGCTAAGGCAAGTGATGTAATGATGGTTTTTTTAGTCATTTTAGGTTTTGTTTGTTGTAAGATGCTTTATTTTGAGAAAGGTTTAATTTAAAAATACTAAAAAAAACTATTGATTTATAAAATTAACAATTTGAGCCCGTTGTTGCTGCAAACTCGTAAATAAAGGAGCATTTGTTTTTTTGATTTTGTTTAAGCGCAAGGCACCCATTGTTTTTTTACGAAACTCGGAATACGATAAGCCAACTCTGCCACAGGCAGCTTTAACAACTGCATACACAAATAAAATGCAGATGCTTTTAGTTATAAAGCCAATAAGCAGCATTTCTATCAAAAAAGTAATCATCCATATAGCGGTGCCTGCCCCAAAATTTACCGCCGCATGAAACTCAATATCCTTACAGGTTTTATCGGCAATGCGTTTGCCATAGTAGTAAGGAATAAAGTTTAAAATTTTACCCACCACATAAACAGGATAACCTACCAGCAACAAAATAAAGTTAAACGCAGTAAGCTTATTATGGTCGGCATTATAAATTAGGTGGTCTCTAAGTTTTAGTTGATGCAACTGCTCGGTATAATTAGCTACTTGTTTTCTAAAACCTATCATCCTTTCCGGATGCTTTTCGGTAAGGCTATTTAGCTTGCCAATTATAAACTCCCAGTACTGTTGCTGATGCTCAAGGTTATTGTAGTTTAAATGATGCTCGACTATATATTGCTTTTTTAAGATGGGTTGTAACTGTTCAATTACCACATCGTTTTCTTTATTAAGTAAAGTGGGCACTAAGGGCTTCATCCTTTTCTCAATTAAACTAGTCAGTTTAATAATGGTTTGAGCGGGTTGCCGCAAATAATCTTCATAAAAATCTTTCACCAAAATGGGCTCGCCTATTTGATAATAAACATCGCCACGAAATTTAGATGGGGTAGAATAAGTTACGCCAATGGGCAGTATTTTTAAATCATCGTGCCCACCCTGCTCTAAATAACTAAAAGCCATTTTAGCCGTGCCTTTTTGTATGGGTTGCAGGCGTCGTTCTAACAGACTAATGCCCTCGGCCAACACAATTATTTTTTGGCGTTTGTTTAGTAAATCGTAAACAACTTTAAACGAATCGAGGTTTTTTTTTACGCTGCCATGCCCTCCACCATCGCGTAAACGATAAATGGGTACAATGCCAATGGCTTTTAATATAGTTGTAATTAAACCCGGTTTAAAGGCATCGCCACGTGCCATATAATAAGTGCGTGGATAGAACAATGCAGCCGAAATAGCAATAGTATCCATAAACGAGTTAGGGTGGTTCATGGTAACCAGCATGGGGTTAGTTACACGAATTTTATCTGCATTTTTTACATGCAAACGCTTAAAAAATGTGCGGAAAAAGAAGTAAAGTTTATTTCGTAAAAAATACCAAAACATTTCAATTAGTCATTAAGTCCTACAACGAGTTGAGGACGACGGTAAAACTAAGTATAATTTCTGTTTTTACTAAAATGCGCCTTTGTCATTTCGACCGTAGGGAGAAATCTGTATTTGGGATTAGATTGCTTGCAAATACAGATTTACTCATATGTTTTTATTTTTAAATGCATTCGTTATTTCGCTTCGCTCGGTTCTCAGTCGTTCCTCCTTCGAAATGACAATACTATATTATTTTTACTAAAAAGCAGGTGCAACAGGCTTATTAGCCACGGCAGCTTCAATGCGCTCCATTACTTCATCGGTAAGCATTGGCACTACATCAAGGGCTTTTAGGTTATCCTCTAACTGTTCGGTTTTAGATGCACCTAAAATAGCAGTGCTTACATTAGGATTTTTCAACACCCACGCAATAGATAAACGGTTTAGGCTTACACCTAAATCATCGGCTACTTTTTTTAGTGCTTTTACCTTTTCGTGTTTCCACTTATTTTCATCGCCTACTATTTTTTCTTTCAGCCACTCCATGCCGGGGCGGTCAAGGCGGGTGCCTTCAGGTGTTTTATCAATATATTTTCCACTCAAAAGTCCCGATGATAAAGGCGACCAAATGGTTGTACCCAAACCAATTTCTTTATATAGTTTGCTGTATTCTACTTCAACTTTATCGCGACACAATAGGTTATACTGTGGTTGCTCCATAGTAGGAGGCGTTAAGTTATACTGGCGCGCAACGCTGTATGCTTCCATAATTTCAACCCCACTCCACTCACTCGTACCCCAATAAAGCACCTTGCCTTGCTGAATTAAATCGTGCATGGCACGTACAGTTTCTTCAACAGGTGTGTTTTTATCAGGACGATGACAGAAATATAAATCTAAATAATCAAGCTGTAAGCGTTTTAATGCTGCATTACAAGCCTCTATAACGTGTTTACGACTCAAACCTATTTGGTTAGGCAATTTACCTCCCCAAAAAACTTTGCTCGATACGGTATAGGTGCTTCTATCCCAATTAAACTTTTTAAGCAACTCGCCCATCACTATTTCTGATTGCCCGCTGGCGTAAGCCTCGGCATTATCAAAAAAATTAACCCCATTATCGTAAGCAAGTTTCATGCACTGCTCGGCCATACTATTATTTACTTGTGCACCAAACGTAACCCAACTTCCAAAAGAAAGCGCACTTACCTGTAACCCCGATTTTCCTAAACGACGATATTCCATCTCTACAATTTTTTTGTAAAGATAACGGATTAAAGGGCGTTGAAAAGTTAACCGGCTGTTAAATTCTGTAAAGAATTTAATTAAAATGAAAAAAGAAAAACACAACGGCTGCCCATTCTCTTCTAACATCTTTTGCATAACCAATGGTTGAATAACTACTGTTTTGTACAGTACCATCATCCTTTACATATCCAATAGTGCTATAACTGCTGTTTTGTACGGTACCATCTTTTTTTACATAACCAACTGTACTATAGCTGCTATTTTGTATAGTGCCATCATCCTTTATATAACCAATAGTGCTGTAACTGCTGTTTTGTATAGTGCCATCAGTTTTTATATAACCAACCGTACTATAACTACTGTTTTGTATAGTGCCATCGCTTTTAATGTAACCTGTGGTGCTATAACTACTATTTTCGATAGTTTGAGCAGATAAAGCTGTTGCAAAAAATAAAGAGGCAATAACAAATAGTTTTTTCATAGATATATTTTTTTTAATAGTATAAAGTTAAACAAACAATTCCTTTTATCTTCGCAGGGCGTGATAAAAAAACATAAAATATTTATAATTGGTCCTGCCTATCCTTTACGGGGTGGCTTGGCTACTTTTGATGAATTATTTTGCAAATCGTTATGTGATGAGGGGCACGATGCTCAAATTATTTCTTACTCATTACAATATCCAAATTTTTTGTTTCCGGGCTCAACACAATTTGATACCAGCGGCATTTCACCTAAGGGTTTAAAAATACACACGCTTATAAATTCGGTAAACCCGTTTAACTGGATAAAAATAGCACGCTTTATTAAAAAAGAAAAGCCCGATTTTTTGGTAGTTCGTTTTTGGATACCGTTTATGGGGCCAGCCTTAGGAACTATTTGCCGTTTAATTAATAAAAAGCAAACCAAAGTAATTGCCATAACCGATAATGTTATTCCGCATGAAAAGCGGATTGGCGATACGGCATTTACCCGATACTTCATAAAATCTTGCCAGGGCTTTGTAACTATGAGCAAGGCTGTAATGACTGATTTGAACACCTTTACAACAAGTCCCCACAAAAAGTTTTTGCTGCACCCTTTATACACCTCTTTTGGAGATAAGCTTGATAAACTAGAGGCAAGAAAAAAGCTAAACATTTCTTTAACTGATAAAACCGTTTTGTTTTTTGGTTTGATTCGTCAGTACAAAGGATTGGATTTATTGTTAGAAGCCATGGCAGATGCCCGCATTAAAGCCATGCATATAAAACTACTGGTGGCAGGCGAGTTTTACGAAGACAAAAAAGCATATACTGATATTATTGAAAAACATAAGTTACAAGACAACATAATTTTATACGATGCCTTTATTGCTAATGAGGAAGTAAAAACATATTTCTCTGCCGCCGATTTATTAGCCCTACCCTACAAACACGCTACACAAAGTGGGGTTACGCAAGTTGCCTTTCATTTTGAGAAGCCTACTATTGTTACCAATGTAGGTGGCTTATCAGAAATTATACCCGACAAAGTTTGTGGTTACGTGGTAGACTCTAACCCTACTGCCATTGCCGATGCTATGGTAGATTATTTTGAGAATAACCGCGAAGCAGCCATGACCGCCGCCATGCACGAAGAGAAAAAGAAATACGATTGGAGCATTTTTTCTAATCACATTGTAAACCTGTATCAAGATATTATAAAATGATTATAAGAAGTAAAGCCCCTTTACGCATAGGTTTGGCAGGTGGTGGCACCGACGTGTCTCCTTATTCAGATATATATGGTGGCGCTATTTTAAACGCTACCATTGATTTATACGCCTACGCATCGTTAGAGCCTTTAAGCAACGGTAAAATAGAATTTTGTATTGATGGAACAGATAAGTGCATTATTTTAGATGCTGCTAAAGAATTAAAACTGGTTGAAGGCTTTGAATTATTTATTGGCGTTTATAACCGTGTTATAAAACAATTTAATTTACCGGCACAATCTTTCAGGTTAACATCCTATATAGAAGCTCCGCAAGGCAGCGGTTTGGGTACATCGTCAACCATTGTGGTTTCGTTACTGGGTGCTTTTGTAGAGTGGTTAAAACTGCCTTTAGGGCAGTATGACATTGCACACTTAGCCTATGAGATTGAGCGTATAGATTTAAACATGAGTGGCGGCAAACAAGACCAGTACGCAGCAACTTTTGGAGGCATTAATTACATCGAGTTCCTATCTAACGATCGCGTAATTGTAAACCCTTTGCAATTAAAAAACGAAGTTTTATACGAGCTTGAGTTTAACTTACTTTTATATTTTACAGCCACACAACGCCTATCGGCTACCATTATTAACGAGCAGGTGCAAAACGTAAAAGATAAAAACGAAAAATCGGTAGATGCCATGCACAACCTAAAAGAGCAGGCACATCAAATGAAAGATAGTTTACTGCGTGGCGAACTAACCAAAATTGGCGAGATACTGCATTTTGGCTGGCAAAATAAAAAGCAAATGGCAGCATCCATCTCTAATAATTTAATAGATAACATTTACGAAACTGCTTTACAACACGGTGCCAGTGGTGGCAAAATATCTGGTGCAGGTGGTGGTGGTTTTATGTTTTTCTTTTGTCCGGGTGTTACAAAAATTAAAGTGGCTCGTGCTATTGAAACTTTGGGCGGAAAAATGCAACCCTTTAAATTTACCCAGCAAGGCCTAACTACCTGGACAACTAAGTAATTTCCCAATCTTCTATATCGCCTTCAACAACTTTAAACATTGGGTGAACATCTATTTTTTTTAATGCCTTAATTTCAATGTGCTTTTGTTTATCACGCGTTTTTAGTTTATTTAATAAATGTTGCACCTCATAATCTAACTGCCCTTTGGTTACACGCAAGCTACATTTTTTAAAACCCCAATCTATCTTTTCTTTACTAAAATTATAGTTCCTGTTTACAGCTTCGGTATAAATGCTTGCCAAATAACAATTAATGCCATCAGTAGGCATTTTTAGCTTTTTAAATCGGTTAAGCTGCGGGTGGTTTTTATAACCTTTTGTTTTTCCTTCTAAAACGTGCTTGGCTAAAAGGGTTTCTCTCCATAAGGCAACTAAGCCTTTTGTATCAAGATACTTTGGGTGTACCGACCATATTCTCATTGACTATTATTTACCTAAAACCGAACCAAAATACATAAACTTAGATAAAAAGATAAAAAACTTATAAAACCCCAGTATTTGCTAACAAAAACATAATCTATATCGGTCAAGTTTTAGACTAAAAACTACCAACAGTTAAGCTAATTTGTTACTTTTGACTCTATTGGAAACAAAAACTACAAATAAACACGTTGCCCTTGCTTTGCAGGGTGGCGGTGCACACGGAGCTTTTACTTGGGGGGTTTTAGACCGCCTGTTAGAAGAAGAAACAATTGTTGCTGATGCCATGTGCGGCACTAGTGCCGGAGCCATTAATGCGGTGGTTTGCGCCTACGGTTTACACAAAGGCGGACCCGCTAAAGCAAAAGAGTTACTGGAAACATTGTGGAAAAAACTATCTAACGCAGGTGGCTTTAAGCCTTCTGCCTTTGATAAGTACTGGAGCAATGGCGATATTTATAACTCACCGGGTTATATTTTATTCAACACCATGTCGCAGTTTATGTCGCCTTATAATTTTAACCCTTTAAATTATAATCCGCTTAAAGATATTTTAAATGATTTAGTTGATTTTGAAGATCTGCACCATTACAAAGGCAAAAAAATATTTATTTGTGCTACCAATGTAAAAACAAACCGAGCAAAAATTTTTACCAATAAAGAAATTACAGTTGATGCCGTTATGGCTTCGGCTTGTTTACCCTTTTTGTTTCAGGCAGTAGAGGTTAATGGCGAATATTATTGGGATGGGGGTTATATGGGTAACCCGCCTATTTTCCCTATGATAACAAACACCAATTTGCATGATATTGTGCTGGTTAAAATAAACTCTATTAATATTAAATCGGTGCCAACTACTGCTCGCGATATAGCAGACCGTATAAACGAAATAAGCTTTAACAGCTCGCTTATAAACGAAATGAAGCTTATACACTACCGTAATGAATTGTTGCGCAACGGCATTTTAAAAACGGATGATAAGGTAAACCGCGAGATTTTTATTCACACCATTTCGGGCTACGATACTTTAGGGCAAATGCACTATTCCAGCAAAATGAACACCTCGTGGGAGTTCTTATTAAGTCTTAAGGAAAAAGGGCGCGAAACAGCCGATAAATGGCTTCAAAACGAATTTAAACTGGTTGGTGCAAAATCTACCTTCGATGTAGAGGAGCATTTCTTCGAAAAATTCTAAATTCGTGCAATAATTAGCTAGTTTTTATGTCAAGGCATTTTTTGTGTTTTACTTTTTTTCTTGTTTCTGTTTTTGCTTATGCCCAAAAGCCTGACTCAACTTACTATACTTCATCTACACGCACACAAAATCTTTTAGGCTTAAGCGAAAGCTCAAAAGCAAGCGATACAACTCTTGACAACAATCATAATTATTACCAAACAGGTGTACTGGGTAACATGGGGCTACCCACCTACTCGCTTATCGCTGATAAACCACAACATACAAGCGCCGCTTTTTTTAGCTGGAATAAATTAAACAACCGTGCCGATTTAATTACCGAAGACGACCCTTTATATTTTAATACAGAAAAAGTATATACTAAAATTACTGCTGCCGTTGGATTGAAACAAGAACAGTTTTTAAAATTAGTACATGCTCAAAAAATAAGAAAAAAGGTAAATATTGCCTTGATGTTTAACAGATACTCGTGTACCGGCTTTTATTTTGACCAACAAAGTTTAGTAACTAATTTGCTTTTATCATCTAACTACAAAACAGATAACGGGCGTTGGGGTTATAATGCCTACTACCTGTTTAATAAATTAAAATATCAGTTTAATGGCGGTATAACAAACGATAGCATGGTTGGCAGCATAACATATCCTGCGGCAAACTTAATTCCAACAAACTTTACGTCAACCACAGCTAAGCAGCTTATAAAAATATCGGCTTTATCTTTCAACACTTTTTTTAGGTTGAATAAAGAAGATTCAGCGAGGTCATCACACTACTTAGTTTACGAAACCAATTACCAAAGCAATTTTTTATTGTATGTAGATGGGGGCATAACAGATACTCTTTCTAAATCTAAAAACACCTATTTAACTACATTAAATGGCAGTCACGATTCAACAGGATCTCGTATTTTCTCTAATAGTTTGTTATATAAGTTTAACGCTGCCAGCGGTAAGTTTATTTTTTATGGAGGTTATAAAAACGAAGCCATTAAATATCACCAGCACCGTTTAGATACGGTTGGACTTAACCATATTGTAAAAGGCGGCTTTATTTTAAACACAAATAAACACATGCTAAATGCCACGGCAGATTATGTTTTAAGTGGTTTAAACGCTAACAATTATGAACTAGATGCTAATTACCGTTTTAACATAAAAGAGAATTTTTATGTAAGTGCACAAGCGCAAAGCCAAAGCCGTTTACCCGATTTTAATTTATTAATGTATAACGGCAATCGTTTTTTATGGGCAAATAATTACAAGGCTGTTCAAACACAAAACGCCACGCTATCTATAACCAATAAAAAATATAAGTTTTATGCAGGTGTTTTTGTGCAACAACAGCAAAACCAAATTTACTTTAATACAGAAGCCTTACCCGCTCAGTACAATGGCAGTACTATGATAACCCGCTTTTTTGCAGGTAAAGATTTAAAGCTGGCTTGCATACATTTAAACAACAACATAAACTACCAAACTACTGCCAACACTAATATTATTAGATTACCTAGCTGGTATACCACACACCAGTTATACTGTGAAGGGAAATTCTTTCAAAAGAATTTATGGTTGCAAGTTGGTTTTCAGGCACGATACATTTCATCGTTTTATGCTAATGCTTATATGCCAGCTACTAATCAGTTTTATTTACAGAATGATAAAAAATATGGCGATTATGTGTTTATAGATTTTTTTATAAGTGCTCAAATAAAACCAGTTAAGTTTTTTATAATGGCACAGCACATTAACCAGGGTTTTATGGGTAATAATTATATACTTACACCCGGATACCCAATGCCCGATCGTAGTTACAAAGTAGGCTTTAGTTGGATGTTGTTTAATTAACCTCCTGTCATTTCGAAGGAGGAACGACTGAGAAATCTGTATTTGGGATTAGATTGCTTGCAAATACAGATTTCTCCCTGCGGTCGAAATGACAAGAAACAATAGCGAGTCAACATTACTACTTTAAATACAAGCTAAAATAGTATCACAGGCTTTTGTAAGCTCCTCATCTGTAATAATTAATGGCGGAGCCAAGCGCATGCTTTGTGTATTGAATAAAAACCAATCGGTTATAACACCTGCCTCTACGCATTTACTAATGGTTTGCATATTTAGGGCTTCATCATCAAAATCAATAGCGGCAATTGCACCCTGCACACGCACTTCTTTAATTTTAGGATGCTTTATTTTTTGTTTAATAAGGCTTTCGATTTCTTTAGCACGCAAGTACAATTTATTTTTTACGATAACATTCAAATTAGCCAATGCAGCAGCACAACACACCGGGTGACCACCAAAGGTTGTGATATGCCCTAACACAGGATTGTTGGTTAACGAATCCATTATCTCTTTCGAAGAAACAAAGGCACCAATTGGCATTCCGCCTCCCATGCCTTTGGCTAAAAGCAAAATATCAGGAATTACTTGATACTGCTCAAAAGCAAATAAGCTACCTGTACGACCAAAACCTGTTTGTATTTCATCAAAAATTAAAAGGGTTTCAGTTTCTGTGCAACGCTCTCGTAGTTTTTTAAGGAAGGATTGGTTAGCTGCTACAACACCTGCTTCACCCTGTACAGGTTCAATAATTACGCAGGCTGTTTTATGGGTTATATGTTGTAAATCATTTACATTATTAAACTCAATAGTTTTTACATCGGGCAATAAAGGACGAAAACTTGTTTTAAAATCTTCGCTGCCCATAACACTTAAAGCACCATGCGTGCTACCATGATAGGCATTTTTAAAGGAAATAATTTCACTTCTACCCGTAAAACGCTTAGCTAGTTTTAAAGCGCCTTCGGTTGCTTCGGTACCTGAGTTTACAAAATATACAGCATTTAAATTTGCAGGCAATAAATCGGTAAGGGCTTTTGCTAAGTTTACTTGCGGACTATGAACATACTCGCCATACACCATCAAGTGCATAAAGGTTTCAGCTTGTTTTTTTACAGCTTCAACTACCTCTGGGTGGCAATGCCCAATATTGCTAACCGATATACCCGAAATTAAATCGATGTACTGCTTGCCACTTACATCGTTTAAATAAATGCCATTAGCCGAAACAATTTCTAATGCCAAAGGTGCAGGGCTAGTTTGCGCTACGTGTTGTAAAAAAAGTTGTTTTTGCGAAAGATGCATTTTATTTATAAGCAGCTACAAGCTTCTTTAATTTTTGCTGTACCCCTTCATTTGGTTTTACTAATGGCAAGCGGACAGTAGAACTACAAACTTTTAATAATTCTAACGCTACTTTAGCACCACCCGGGTTGCCATCGGCAAAAAGTTGATTGGTAACTTCAAAGGTTTTGTAATGCAGTTTACGAGCTGTAATATAATCTCCTTTTAAGCCACTACGCACCATGTCAGAAAAATCTTTAGGATATACATTAGCCAGTACAGAAATCACTCCATCCGCTCCGCAAGCCAATAACGGTAAGGTTAAATTATCATCGCCACTAATTACCAAAAAGTTTTTAGGGCGGTTTTTAATAATACTCATGCACTGTTCTAAATTACCCGAAGCTTCTTTAATGGCTACAATATTCTTAAAATCATGGGCAAGTTTTAGGGTTGTATCAGCAGTCATATTAGAGCCTGTTCTGCCTGGTACGTTATAAAGTATAATGGGCTTAGTAGTTGATTGCGCAATGGCTTTATAATGCAAGTAAATGCCTTGTTGAGAAGGCTTATTGTAATAAGGCGATACAGATAGTATAGCTGCAAAAGCAGCTAAATCGGTGTGCTTAATAGTGTCTATAACTTCTTGCGTGTTGTTGCCACCAATGCCTAAAACCAAAGGCACACGCTTTTTGGTTTCTTTTATTACGTGGTTAACTACTTGTTGTTTTTCTTCTTTGCTTAGGGTAGCGGTTTCGCCTGTTGTGCCAAGTACAACCAAATACTCTACCTTGCCTTTAATAAGGTGGTTAACTAATTTGCTTAAGCCCGCAAAATCAACAGCGCCTGTTTTTGTAAAAGGTGTAACAATGGCAACACCTGTTCCTTTTAATTGTGTGTAAATAGACATGCTGCAAAATTAGAAATTATATATCAGAAAGCGCTTAATAAAACTCTATTTTAAAGCGTATACCAAATTGAAAACATATTGCAGTAACGCTACAACAATAACACTAAAAGCCAAAAACAAGTAAGTGTACGGGTTAGCAAAATTTAAAGTCCACCCGAAAGATTTGCTAGGCTTTGGTAATAATATGCGAGAATCGTTTTTATTGAAATAAAAGGGCCCTTTCCAATTTAAAGGGTTGTTGCTAATGGCATCAGGAATATTTTTAGCTGGCTTTTTGTTTGATTTTTTCTTCATAACTACCAGCTAAACAATTAAACCTTTTACGTAATCGTTAACCGGAGCCTTCTTAATTTTTTTGTATGTATCTAACTGAATTAGTTTGCCATCTTTTATAATGCCTAAAAAATCGGCACTGCTTAAAACTTCATCTAAACGATGGGTTACAATAATACAAGATGCTTTATGCTGCTTTAGTTTTTTTTGGATGTAGGTAAATATTTTTTCCTTCAACATTATGTCTAAGTTACTAAAGGGCTCATCTAACAACAATAGTTTAGGAAAAAGACAAATGGCTTTTGCCAAGGCTACACGCTGCCTTTGCCCATCAGATAAAGTGTGTACTTTTTTATCTCGTAAGGCAGTCATTTCAATTAGGCGAAGCAGTTCATTTATTTTTTTCTTTTTATAATCATCGTGATAACCAATTAAAATATCAGCAATGTTTTCAAAAACAGTATGATGTTCTAACAAAGCATAACCCGTGCTCACCAGCTTCATATTTATATGCCCCGGAATTAAGTTATATGTTGGACCCAAAACCCGTTCATTATTAAAGGTAATTTCGCCACTTTGCAAATCTTCTAAGCCATAAATACATTTAAGTAAAGTGGTTTTGCCGCTTCCACTTTTGCCAACTAAAACAAGTGTTTGAGCCGTATCTAACTGAAAAGAAATATTTTTTAATCCCTTAAACAGGATTTCGTTTGGGTAGTTAAATTGTATTTTATCTACCTGTAAAATAACTTAGCGTATAAGTTGAATAAACCCTTTTAAATTGTAGGCTTTACCGTTTACATCGGTTGCAGTTACGGTATAAAAATAGGTTCCGGCTGTACAAGCAACACCCGATGTGGTGTAACCATCCCAATATTCTAAATTGATATCCATGTCAATTATTTTAGCCCCATAGCGGTCATAAATTGTACAGTCTAATGTTTTTAAGCCATGTGCATTAGGCGCAAATACATCGTTAACTCCATCGCCATTAGGTGTAAAAACATTAGGCATAATTAACCCTGCGGTATCAGCTATAATAATTGGCGAGCTTACCGTATCGTTACAAGCATGATTGCCGTAAGCAATTAAGGTAACCGTATAAGCATTAGCTGTTGCAAATACATGAGATGGGTTTGGCTGTATAGATGTGCCATTGTCGCCAAAATTCCAAACAAAGCCGTTGGGTGCATTGGTAGATGCGTTTGCAAAATTTACATTTTGAGGTACACCTACGGTCATTCCTAAAGTACCAAATAGTGCCGTTGCACTTTGTATAACAGTAATTATTTTTTTGTTTGAAGAATCTATGCCTGCCGGACTAAGTGTAACGTAAAGTGTAACCGTATATGTGCCCGGGTTTGCAAAGTTTACCGTTACATTTTGAAAAGAATCGTTTGGAAGTATAGTAACGCCGGTAACAGAATCAACCACCCAACGATATTTTGTTACCGCGCTTATGGCGCTTCCTTTAAATTTAACATCAGCACCGGTACAAACAGTATCTTTAGGGGTACTAATAGTTACATTAGCTGCCTGCAAAGCCTGAAACAAACAAACAAACAAAACTATGCTAAAAATATTTTTAATGCTCATAAACGAATTATGCAGCTAATTTAATTTAAATTATTTAGAAAGTAAAGCGTATTTATATTATCAGAGAAGTCGAAAACGGTGGGAGACTGCGATTTTCCTAGAGAAATGGTTTTTATCGACAAATTAGTGTTAGAAACTACACATTGTAATTCTTCTTCTAAGTCTTTCAGTTTTGCAGATACTTCGTTCAAATTTTCATACTGCTCGTAAAACAAAACTGCTATGGGCGAATGAAGTGAATCGGTCTCTCGTAAGATTAGAAAATTATTATCTAAAAATTTCTCTTGATTTAAAAGATAAATAGCCCTGTTGTACTCGTGGTTATTGCCATATTTTTTATTTAGAACAACCTCAGAAAACGAAAAAATACTTTCGTAAAACTTATTAAAATTATAGCCTTTTGGTACATATAACTTAGATACATTACGACAGCCCAAACCGTAGTAATCAAAAATATCGTTCCCTAAAAGGCTTAGCTCTTCGGTGGTTTCGTTACCGGTAAGTACAGCTACCGAGGTTCTGTTTTTGCGAATGATATGCGGATACTTACCAAAATATTTTTCGAAATAAAGTGCGCTATTATTACTGCCTGTGGCAATTACGGCCTCAAAATTATTCATTCTGCCATCGGTAAAAAGTATATAATTTTTAAACAAAGGCTCAATTTCCATTAAAAATTCAGCAATAAAAGTGATTAGTATTTTATCATCGCTTGATGGTTTAATTAGGATTTTGTTGCCCGAAAGCAACACACACATAAAATCATGGAAGCCAACTGCAGGTATATTGCCAGCCATAATAACGGCAACAGTTTTAGGTGTTTTAGGCTCTTTAATTTCTTTAATAAACTCAGCTAGTTTAGTGGGCTCTAATAACTCAGTGATGCCTTCTAGTGCCTTTTTCACAAATTCATTGGTAAACCAACCGTTGTAGGAGTAAGTCTCTTTAATTAACTCGTCTAATTGCTCGTACTTGGTTTTATATGAGCTGTTTTTTCTTTCGCCTAAAAAATCTACTAGAAAATCTTTTAGTTTTAAAAATGCCTGCACTCTTTTTTCCATTTTTTATGTAAATCAATAATTAAGCAAATGATGTGTATATTTGCATCGATTTTAATTCAGCAAAACTAAACTAAAATGTCTATTAAAATAACCGACGAATGCATTAACTGTGGGGCTTGCGAACCCGAGTGTCCAAACAATGCCATATATGAAGGTGGTGCCGAGTGGCGCTTTGCAGATGGAAGCACAGTTACAGGTATGTTTAAAGGGCTTAGCACAGGCATTGAAGCCGATGCAAGCGCACCGCAAACGCCTAATAGCATGGATGTTTATTATATTGTTGCTGATAAGTGTACCGAGTGTAAAGGTTTTCATGATGAGCCACAATGTGCCGCTGTTTGTCCGGTTGATTGCTGCGTGCCCGATGAAGCTCATAAAGAAAGTGATGAAATGCTACTAGCTAAAAAAGAGGCTATGCATTTGTAGGCAGCTAATTGCTGCTATTTTAAAAACTTACCGCCTGTTTTATTAAACCAAAAGGATTAATCTTATTAAGATTAAGTACAAACCTTATTTGCTGAAAAACACCATTTTTAACCCCATTAAGTTTGTTATTGTCTTGTATATTTTGACTTATGGCAAGGGGTACAAAAATTTCAAAAACATCGCGATACAAAACAATATCAATTCCTGCATCATAAAAAACAGTTTGATTTGAAAGCAATGCAGCGTTTGGAGCGCAAGCACCAATATCGGCATAAAGCAATAATGGCAATTTAAATAATTTAGGGCTTTTTATATTTAGTGTTGTTAACCAATTATTTGATGTGCCTAAATAGGTGTAAACTTTAAAAGCCCCATCGTTTTCTATAAACTGTGCTGCGGCTAGGCCTTGCTGCTCTGCCCTACCGAAATATAAATTATCGTACATATAGTCATTGTCACCCTTTGTGCCGCTTAATTTAAAATAATAGGGAACATTACCGTTGTCGTGTTGTAAATTCATTATTCCGGCAAAGGCACGTATTTCAAAATACTTGGTCTTATTCACAAATATTTTTTGATTAAGCGTAAGCGAAATTTTTTGCATATCGCCATTAAACTGTCCATTTACTTTTACAAGTGTAGGATATAGGGCATTGCTGTTGGCAAACTGATAAAGTATATCGTGTACACCGTAATTTATGTTTTGTTGCACAGCGTTATATCCACCTAATGCATCTTGATTATATCCGGTAATTTGTTTTTGAATATATACATAACGGTAAGTAAGCCTATGTTGAAAAAGTGAAGTAGCATATTTCTTTTTAAAATCTAAATTTATATAGGGTGCCAGTTTGTTGTAATTATTAGTAAATACATTTTGCTCATAAGCAAAGCGCTGTGTTTTTACTCCAATATTTATAGTACTAAAAATACCTTTAGGATGAATATTGATTTTTGCATTAGCCATGCCCGTAATATTTTTATTGCCAAAAGCATACATAGGGGCCATTTCAGTTTCAAGTTTTTTCTCAAATAAAACATGGTTATAGTATGCTAAACCCAACATATAGCCGTTGTATAAATTGTAGCCCATAATGGGCGAATAAAACAGTTGGGTTTTATAGGGATTATCTAAAGCAGCAATAAATTCAGGTTTTATAGGTTCTCTTTTTTTTAATAATCCACGCGTTCTTATCGTGTTGTTTTTTCTATTAATATCGGGCATAGCCTCATTATAATCTATTCTAAATGAGGTTACACCTGAAGGTGGGAACACCAATGTTTTTGAACCTTCAAAACCATCGTACCAAACCATGCCAACTATATCTTTTTTATTTAACCCATACAAAGAAACCGGGCCTAAAATACTGCCTACATTTTTTACATTAACTGAGTAAGAGCCATCCGATTCCTTTTTTACGGATGTAACTTTATAATCTAACTTTTTAGTAGTCCCAATTAAATCATCAAAAAACCAGCTTAAGTTTTTCTCACTAAAATATTCCAGCGTTTTACGTAGGTCGGCCGGCTTGGGGTGCTTAAACTTACATTGGTTAAAATAAAACTGCATAGCTATATCAAAATCGTTTTCGCCCATGTAATCCATTAAATAATTAAAAAGCAGAGCTGTTTTACTATAAACAATGGCACCATAATTCATTTCAGAAAATGCTTCAGAAAACGAAGCACAAGCTTGGTCTTCGCCCTGTTTTGCACTCATAGCATACAACCAGTAATAAGAGTGCGCTTGCTTATATTTATTTACATGCAATAAACCAAAGGTGCTATCGCGACCTAAAATGGTTGCCAAGGTTGCGTTAGGATATTTTGTGCGTATATAACGTAATTCGTTAAACGAATTAATGCCTTCATCCATCCAGGCATTTTTACGTTCATTACTGCCAAGCATGCCATAAAACCAATTATGCCCAACCTCATGGGTAATTAGCATATCCAATTCGAAAGCAGTAGAGGTTTCTCCTATTATCGTAATGTTTGGATACTCCATGCCGCCACCGGCAGCAATGGTACCATCAACAGCCGTTACATTGTTATAAGCATAGTCGCCATTCCAAAGTGAATAGTAATAAGTAGCATCACTTATATACTCAATAGCATTTCTCCATAAATCAAGATTTGCATCGGTAAAAAAAGCCCAGGTGTTTACACTTGTTTTTGTATGAGGCAAAACCATTTCGCCACGCAAAACATTGTAACGCTTATCGGTAAACCAGGCAAAATCATGTACGTTATTTTGTTTAAAACGTACCGTTTTAAATTCTGCATCAGATTTTGGAAACGACATATCTATTTTAAACAAAGCAGAATCGAGCAATTTAATTTTCTCTTCGGTAGCCTTACTTTTTTCTAACAAAAATTTTTCTTCTGCTTCGTTATCAAACCTATCGCCTGTGGCAGCTAACACATAATTTTTAGGCAGAGTTATGCTTACATCAAAGCTTCCGTACTCCGAGTAAAATTCGCCTTGGTCTAAATATGGCATTTGGTTCCAGCCACTTGCATCGTACACAGCAGGCTTTGGGTACCATTGTGTTATATAGTAAGCCTGATTATCGTGTCCTAAACGTGAAAAAGATGCCGAAGGGATTTTAACCTTAAAAGGCGTTGTAATAGTTGTTTTTTGCCCGGGTGCAAGCGCTTGGGTTAAAAACACTTTACATATATCGGGGTTATTTTTATCGTACTCTATTTTTAAAGATTGGTCATCTGTTTTAAAATCCAGACTATCTATATATCCCCTATCCTGCTCCTTAGCATAATAAAAATTACGGTTACCTTGTTGTAAAAACTGTTTAGCTAAGGCTGAGTTATTGTCTTTATAGGCATTTGGCCATAAATGAAAACAAATAAATTTTAACGTATCGGGCGAGTTGTTATAATAAACAAGACTTTCGTTAGCACTTAATGTGTGTTTTACATCGTTTAGCTTAACATTAATAGTATAATCTACCTGTTGTTGAAAGTAAGTTTTTTGCGAAAAAGCAATTTGAGAGATAAAAAATAACAGCACCCATTTCTTCATTCGGTAAAGATGCTGATTTTTTAACAAATATTTCTGAAGTCGTGGTTTTTCAAATAAATCAGCTCTTATCTAAAAAAAAATGTAAACTAAAATTAAAGGCTTTCAGAAAATTCTGAAAGCCTTTTTACTTATTTACTTACTGTGTAAAAACTTATCTAAGCTTGTGCCAACAATATAGGTCCAGCCTTCAACAAAATTTTGTGGAGCAAAATCAGGAAGTGCAGGAAATGTTTCGATGCCTGTATGAGTAAGTTTCAGCATTGTTTTATCTCCGGCTTCAAATAACTCAAAAGTTACTTCTGAATATCCTTCAAACCCTTCATAGCACCAACTATACGTAATTTTCTTTTCCTTAATCACTTCTTTTATCTCGCATAAATGGACATAGTGTTTAGTGCCATCTTTACCTGTACCAACAAATTGAAATTTAAAGCCTTTTTCGGGTTTAAATTCGCTAAGGTCAAAGTACCATTGCTTCATAGCCTCTTTAGTTGTAAGGGCTTTCCAAACTAATGCTATTGGAGCGTTATATGTTCTTTCAATTGTAAATGGTTTTGTGTTCATGTGTTTATCTTTTGTTTTGTTTATTATTTGATTTCCTTTTTCTCTGTTTATTTATTTTAATGCTTGTTGGCTTTTCTTGTAATTCGTTTAAATAGTTTTCTAAAGCATCGAGTTTGGTGGTCCAAAATTTTTGGTACTGCTCTACCCAATCAGATACCTCACTTAGTTTTTCGAATTTTGCTTCGCAATAACGCTCTCTGCCTTGTTGGTTAATAGTAATTAAACCACACTCGGTTAAAATTTTTATGTGTTTTGAAATGGCAGGTCGGCTAACATCAAAATGTTCGGCTACCCCATTTAGCGTAAGTTTTTTGTGTGCTAGCAAACTTATAATTGCCCGGCGGTTTGGGTCGGCTATGGCCTGAAAAACATCTCTTCTAATTTCCATTACGTAACTATTTGGTTACAAATTTAAGCGTAACCATTTGATTACGCAACTATTTTTAAAAGAAAAATGCATTGATTTAAGAACAAGCAGCTGCGAGTTATAAAATAAAATTTGTAATTGCCTTGTAATTACTATTTTAGCCTATCTAAACAAAACTAATGAAAGTAAAAAAGCTACTACTAGCATCTGCCCTATTTTTTGGTTTATATACAGCATCGGCACAAATAACTATTACCAGTGCCGATATGCCTAACCCAAACGACAATATTTTAATAAGTGTAAACACTTCGTTAGCAAATTTTCAACCCAATTTAACCGGGGCAAATTATACCTGGGATTACAGCAAGCTTATACCCGACTCGCAACGCTATGTTAGTTTTGTTCCACCTGCTTCTAGCCCATATCCTTTATTTATATTTTTAGGGGGAGGGGCTTCTTATGGTACTCGCAATTACACCCCTGATGCACTTCCTTGGTCTTTAATAGGTGGTGGTACCCCTCCTACAAATGCATATGATTTTTATAAGAATTCGGGAGCATCCTATAATTTTATAGGTGAAGGTTTAACTGAAGGAACTACCATGATACCTGCATATAATTCTGTACCAGACAGAGTATATGCCTTTCCTATGAATTACTTAAATAAAGATTCTTCCAACTCTGTTCTTTCAATTCCTATACCCAATCAATTTTATTATGGAAAAAGGCAAAAAAGAGTAAACCAAGTAGATGGTTGGGGAACTTTAATAACTCCTTATGGTACTTTTAATGCGCTTCGCGTAAAATCTACGCTTACCATTGTTGATACTATTTATATTGATACCGTGCATTTGGGATTTAAAATTCCTCGTCCTATTACTTATGAATATAAATGGTTTGGCGTAGGAAGTAAAATTCCGTTATTAGAAATTGATGCAACGGCAACAGGTGGAAATAATATTACTGTTACACGTGCTAACTGGCAAGACAGTCTTTTAAAACCAATAGCCGTTAGCTTTATACAACAAAGCACTTGCCCAATAGTTAAGGAAGGCTCGTTAACTGCTCATGTTACCGGCGGCAGATACCCCTTAACTTATTTATGGAGTACCGGGCAAACAACAAGTTCCATTACTAATTTAGCACCGGGTTCGTACAGTGTTACTATTACTGATCGTTACGGCAGAGTTGTTCATGCAGTAGATTCGGTAAAACCAATAAACGATTCGAGTTGTTTGATATTATTAAGTTTTACAACAACGCCAACTTGTCCTATGACAAAAAATGGTGCTTTAAGTGCAAGTGAAACAGGTGGACGTAACCCTGTAAAATATTTATGGAGTACGGGTGATACAACTGTCAATATAAATAACCTTGCACCAGGTAATTATGATTTAACGGTTACTGATAAATATGGCAGACAAGTTACTGCCACGGGAACTGTTGAAGGATATACTCAAAATCTTAACTGTTTAAATATACCTAGTGCCTTTACACCCGATGGAGATGGAGTAAATGATGTTTGGAACATTCGTAGTTTAAGCGAATATGCAAGTTGTAAGATTGAAATATTTAACCAGTGGGGGTCTTTAGTGTTTAAATCTACCGGATATAGCACCTCTTGGGATGGTAAATATAACGGAGAGCCTGTACCAGCAGGGGCCTATTATTATATAATTGATTTGAATAATAATTCAAACAAATACACCGGAACCGTTACTATAGTTAAATAACATTATAAGCATTACACATGAAACGTATTTTATTTTTTACACTTAGCCTTTTTACACTTGGTGCAGTTGCGCAGCAATTACCTGAGTTTAGCCAATATATTTATAATGATTTTTTGTTAAACCCAGCCATAGCCGGAACGAAAGATTATGCACCTGTAACTCTTTCTGCACGCATGCAATGGGTAGGCTTTAATAATGCACCCACCATGCAAATAGGCAGCATACATGGTGCGCTTACTAATAATGTTGGTTTAGGGTTTACGGTTACTAATATGGCAACCGGACCAATCTCTAACACATCTATGCAGCTTGCTTATTCATATCGTATAAAATTAAACGAGAACACTAAATTATCGTTTGGTGTGGCACCCATGCTTATACAGCAATCGTTACAAAAGGATAAACTGACTTTAGATAATCAGAATGATAACACATTTAACCGCATAAGTGGTAAAACTATGATTGCTGATGCAAACGCAGGTGTTTATTTATGGGGCAAAAAATATTTTGTAAGTCTTTCGGTACCACAATTACTTGAAAATAAAGTACGACTTGGTGATGCCCTATTTACCGAAAAATTAAAACGTACTTACGTACTTTACGGAGGTTACGATTTTGCCGTAAAAGAAAAATTTGTACTAACCCCATCTATATTAGTTAAAGCCATACAAGGTGGAGCACCTATACAAGTTGATGTAAATTTTAAAGCAACTTATAATAAATTAATTTGGTTAGGGCTTTCTTTTAGAGGGTCTAGTTCGCAAAGTCTAAGTGAAGTTGCTGTTGCATCTTTAGGTGTGATGAAATATAACTTTGTGTTTGGTTACTCGTATGATTATAGCTTATCTAAAATAAGTACTTATAGTTCGGGCTCGCACGAGGTGTTTTTGACCTATAAAATTCGTTGTAAAAAAGGGACTGAAACACCTAAAGATGTTATTTCTTCCACTCCAACTGAAACACCTGCACCTGTTGTATCACCTACTCCACCGGCAACTGAACCTGCTCCTGCTGTTCCTGTAGAACAGCCTAAATAATTTTATTTAAAAGTAATTCCTTTAGGCACAAACATAGAGGCATCTCCGTTGTTTCTAATAATGTCTCGTATAATCGTTGAGTTTATAGCTGAGTGCTCGGGCAAAGGCATTATAAAAATAGTTTCAATATTTGAGATTGCGCGGTTCATTTGAGCAATGGCTTTTTCAAACTCAAAATCGGTACTGGTGCGCACGCCACGTATAATGTAGGGAGCGTTATTTTGCTTACAAAAATCTATCGTTAAACCACTAAAGCTTTTAACCGATACGTTAGGCATATCTGCAAAAACATCTTGTATCCATTTCATACGTTGCTCAATAGAGAACATATAATGCTTGTTACTATTGGTGCCAAGAGCTATGATGATTTCATCAAACAAGCCAATAGTACGGCGTACAAGAGCTTCGTGACCGATTGTAAATGGGTCGAATGAGCCCGGAAATACAGCTATGCGTTTTTGATTGTTGTTACTCATAATGTTTAAAAATACTAAAGTTTACATTACCGTATTTTCTTTTTTCTACAAACCCTTTACTTGCAGATAAATCGGTTTTACTGCCATGTTCTACAATTAA
>DATHOW010000161.1:0-2990 GCA_035484495.1 Bacteroidia bacterium
TTCTTACTCCGAAAATAAAGGCAAAGGTTTTGCCGTGCGGGCAGGCGTAGCAGAAACCACGGCACCTTTTGTACTTTATACCGATTATGATTTTCCGTACGAGATGATTTGTTTACGCAACGCCTACAATAAACTTAAAGCTAATAGCGACATTGTAGTTGGCATTAGAAACGAAGCTTATTATACCCATTTAGCATTAAAAAGAAAACTGGTATCTAAAGCCTGCAATTTTTTGAATAAAGTTTTTTTAAAAATTCCTCATACTGATACACAATCAGGACTAAAAGGTTTTTCTGAAAAAGGAAAAGCCTTAATGCTTAAAACCACCATTAACCAATTTTTATTTGATACCGAATTTGTTTGCATGGCCTACCAAAATAAAAATGTAAAGGTTTCTACTATTGATGTGGAGTTACGTGAGGGTGTAAAATTTACCAGCATGAGTTCAAAAACCATTTTACACGAAACCATGAATTTCGCTTCTATTTTAATTCGTTCATCTTTTGGAAAACTTAAATCGTAATATGAAACAAGGCCCTGTTATTTGCCTTACGTTTGATTTAGAGGAGTTCGATTTACCGCTTGAGTATAATCATTCAATAAGCGATGCCGAGCAAATAGAAATCACTTCAAAAGGCATGGATGCTTTACTTCCATTACTTGAGAAAGAAAAAATAGCCTGCACTTTTTTTACCACCGCAAACTACGCGCAACAAAAACCCGAACAGATAAAACAACTTGCTGTTTTACATGAAATTGCCTCGCACAGTTTCTTTCATTCTTCTTTTGATACATCCGATTTAAAAAAAACCAAAGATGTTCTTCAAAAAATTTGCGGCACAGAAGTAATTGGTTTCCGTATGCCACGTATGGGCTCGGTTAACTACACTGATTTACAAGCCGCAGGATATTTATACGATTCTTCTCTTAATCCCACTTTTATTCCGGGCAGGTACAATCATTTTCGTGCATCAAAAACTATTTTCAAAAAAGATAACCTGATAATTTTCCCTGCAACGGTAACCCCTACTCTGCGCATTCCCTTATTGTGGTTAACCTTTAAAAACTGTTCTGTTAACTGGTTTTGCAAACAGGTGCAAAAATGTTTAGACACTTACGGTTATGTAAATTTATATTTCCACCCCTGGGAGTTTGCTGATACATCAGGTTTTTCAATCCCCTCTTACATTGCTAAAGACCCAAAAATAATGCTTGATAAACTAGAATATTTCATCAACTACTTTAAAGATAAAGCAGAATTTACAAGCATTAAAAATAAATTGGATTTGTAATCTGAAAATTAATTTTTCAAACTTAAAAGTTCCTTCGCATTTAAAAGTGCCGATTCGGTAGGCTTACCTGTACTAAGCATTTTTGCAATTTCAACTACACGCTCTTCAGCAGTAAGTATTTTAATTTCTGATTGAGTTTGCTCTTTTATATCTTGCTTATATACAAATAAATGCTGCTTGCCTTTTGATGCCAATTGAGGTAAATGGGTAATGGCAACCACTTGCATATTTTTGCCCATATGTAAAAGTATAGTGCCAATTTTATGCGCAACATCTCCCGAAACACCTGTATCTATCTCATCAAAAATTATAGTAGGCAGCGATGTTTTTTCAGCTAAATGTGCTTTTAAGCAAAGCATTAAGCGCGACAACTCACCACCCGAAGCAACTTTATGCAACTCACTTAAAGGCAAACCTTTGTTAGCCGAGAATAAAAATTGCAACTCATCGCAGCCATAATTAGTAAGTACATCGGTAGCATTACACTTAATTATTAACTGTGCATTAGGCATGCTTAAATCTGCCAACATGGTGCGCACCGAAGTTTCTATAGCCGGAATAACTTTTTTACGTTTATCTGAAAGTGATTTTGCTTTTGCACGAACCGTTTCATTTAATTTTTTAAGCTCTGCTTGCAGTTTCTGTATCTCTTCTTCAATAGAATTAAACTGATTTAGTTTTTCTTCTATATCGATTTTAATTTTCACAAGCTCTTGCTCGTTAGTAGCTCCGTGTTTTTTTAACAAGCGATTCAGCAAATCAAGCTGAACGGTAATTTCTTCCAGTTTTTGTTGGTCAAAAACTACTTTATCATTTGCCGAATCAACCTCAGCAGATATATCTTTTAATTCAATATAAACCGATTGAACACGTGCCGCCAACTCCTCGTATGTTTTACCATAGCGTACAAGTTGAGCCAATGTATTTTTTAAGGTTGATAAATGCGATAAAATATTTTCTTCGCCACCATCAATGCTAACTGATGCTTTCACTAAATTTTGCTTGATGGTTTCGGCATTGTTTAATGTATCATAATCCTGCTCTAATTGCTGTATATGTCCTTCTTTTAACGTTACCTGCTCTAACTCTTTAAACTGAAACTGATAGTAATCAAAATCTTTTTTAGCCTGTTGTTCAAACGCCAAAAGCTCTTGCAGTTTTTTCTCTTTTTCTTTTAATTGAATAAAGAAAGAATTGTACTGTTTTCGCTCCTCTAAACAATTAGCAAAAGCATCTACTATATTAAACCTAAAAGATGCTTGGTTTAACAACAAGGTTTCGTGTTGAGAATGCACATCAATTAAATATTGCGAAAGTACTTTTAGCACTTGTAAAGTAACCGGAGTATCATTTACAAAAGCCCTTGATTTTCCATCGGGTGCAATCTCTCTACGTATGGTAGTTTCTGCCTCGTAGTCTAATTCGTTCTCTGTAAAAAAATTCTCTAACGAATAATTTTTTATTAAAAAACTGGCTTCAACAATGCATTTTTTTTGTTTATCGCGTAACACAGCCATATCAGCACGCTCACCTAACACTAAACCCAAGGCTCCCAGCATAATTGATTTACCTGCACCGGTTTCTCCTGTAATAACAGTAAGTGATTTATCAAAAGAAATGGTTACCTCTTCTAATAAAGCATAGTTTTTTATGTGCAGTTTTTTAAGCATTACAGGTAGCTAATTTCGCAATTTTTAC
>DATHOW010000162.1:0-26100 GCA_035484495.1 Bacteroidia bacterium
CGCGCATGATTTCATCAATCATCTTTATTATACTGGCAACCGCAAGTACCGTCTTTTTTATTTATAATGCCAAAAAAGTTCACCGCAATATTTTTTTAGGGAAAAATGTTGATGTTTCAGGCGATTCATCTAAACGTTTAAACATCATGCTGCGTGTAGCTTTCGGGCAAAGTAAAATGGCAACTCGTCCTGTTCCTTTTATTCTGCACTTGTTTGTCTATGTAGGCTTTGTACTTATAAATATTGAAGTTTTAGAGATGGTGGTTGATGGTCTATTTCATACTCACCGTGTTTTTTCTTTTTTAGGTGGCTTTTATAATTTCTTAATCGGCTTTTTTGAAATACTAGCCTTTTTAGTAACCTTTGGTTGCGCCGTTTTTCTTATACGCAGAAACGTGATACACGTAAAACGTTTAGCCATGAAAGAATTGAATGGCTGGCCCAAAATGGACGCCAACATTATTCTCTGTTCTGAAATAGTTTTAATGAGTGCTTTATTTTTAATGAACGCTGCCGACCAAACTTTACAAGCACGCAGCAACGAGCATTATCATCCCGCAGGTAGTTTTCCTATATCTCAATTTATCGCGCCCTTATTAAGTAGCATGAGCGATGGCGGTTTAGTTTTTATTGAACGCTTTTGCTGGTGGTTACACATCTTCGGTATTTTTGGTTTTTTAAATTACCTACCCTATTCAAAACACTTCCACATTATATTAGCATTTCCAAACACCTATTTATCTAACTTAAATCCTAAAGGAAAATTTACCAATTTAGATAGCGTTACCGATGTAGTAAAACCAAATTTTGACCCTAGTTATCAACCGGTAACCGACCCAAACAATCCGCAACGCTTTGGCGCTAAAGATGTTTTTGATTTAAACTGGAAACAATTATTAGACGCTTACACTTGTACCGAGTGCGGCAGATGTACCAGTTCTTGCCCTCAAAACATTACAGGTAAATTATTATCTCCTCGTAAAATAATGATGGACACACGTGATAGACTTGTTGAGGTGGGGAAAAATATGGATGCCAACAAAGGCACATTTGTAGATGACGGAAAATCTTTATTAGGCGATTATATAACCAACGAAGAAATTTGGGCTTGCAACACATGTAATGCTTGTGTGCAAGAGTGTCCGGTAAACATAGACCCGCTTTCTATCATAACTGATTTACGCCGTTTTTTAGTAATGGAACAAAGTACAGCGCCAACCGAATTAAATGGCATGTTCACTAATTTAGAAAACAATGGTGCCCCTTGGCAATTCTCTCCGGCAGATAGAGCTAATTGGGTAAACGAAAACTAAACAACATTATAATGGAAAAGGATTTAATTCAAAAAGAAGAAAACGGACAAAAAATTTCTCCCGTACTGCCAAGTCACATTAAAAATTATTTAATTGACATTGACGGAACTGTTTGTGATGATATACCAAACGAAGAATCAGAGCGTATGCCACATGCAAAAGCTTATCCTGATGCATTAGCAACTTTGAACAAATGGTTTGACGAAGGACACATTATTACATTTTTTACTTCGCGCACCGAAGCTCATCGTGTTGTAACCGAAAAATGGTTAGTCGATAATAATTTTAAATATCACGGCTTATTAATGGGCAAGCCACGTGGGGGTAATTATCATTGGATAGATAACCATATGGTACGTGCTACACGCTACGAGGGTAAGTTTACCGATTTAGTGACAAAAAATGCCAGCATAGAAGTTTTTGAATCATAATATAACATGAGCGATACAATTAAAGTAAGTACCATGGCCGAAATGGCCGCAAGCGGAGAAACGCCTGAAATTCTTTTTTGGGTTGGTTGCTCGGGTAGTTTTGATGATAGGGCAAAAAAAATTACACGCGCTATTGTTCGCATATTAAATCATGTAAATATTAAGTTTGCTATTTTGGGCATGGAAGAAAGCTGCACCGGCGACCCTGCCAAACGTGCAGGAAACGAGTTTTTGTTTCAAATGCAGGCCATGCAAAACATTACTACGCTAAACAACTATAGCATAAAAAAAATTGTAACCGGTTGTCCTCATTGTTTTAACACCATTAAAAATGAGTACCCGCAATTAGGCGGACAGTATGAAGTAATACACCACACCCAATTAGTACAAGACCTTATTAACGAAGGCAAATTAAAAGTTGAAGGTGGAGAATTTAAAGGAAAGAAAATTGTATACCACGACCCATGTTATTTAGGCCGTGCAAATGATGTGTACGAAGCTCCGCGCGATGTAATTAAAAGTTTAGATGTTGACTTAGTTGAAATGAAACGCAGCAAAGCAAAAGGTTTATGTTGTGGTGCAGGTGGTGCACAAATGTTTAAAGAAGCCGAAAAAGGAAGCAAAGAAGTTAACGTTGAACGTGCCAAAGAAGCTTTAGCAGAAAACCCCGATGTAATTGCAGTGGGTTGCCCTTTTTGTAACACCATGATGACAGATGGGGTAAAACACTTTAATAAAGAAGATAAAACTAAAGTACTTGATGTTGCTGAGTTAGTAGTTAAAGCAAATAATCTTTAATTATTTCTTACTCAAAAATTCACTTACCACCCTTTCACATTCTTTAAAGGCAGTTTCTAAGTGTTCGTTTAAAATAAAGCAATCAAATAGTTTAGCGGTTTGTAATTCTTGTTCTGCTTTTTCTACGCGCAGGGCAATGCTTTCAGGGCTATCTGTTTGACGTGAGTTTAAGCGTTGTTCTAATATTTTTATAGAAGGTGGCATTACAAACACAGCTAATGCCTTATCACCAAACTGATGTTTTAGGTTTAAACCACCCTGCACATCAATATCAAAAATTACATTTTTACCCTCTTTCCAAATGCGCTCTACCTCGCTACGTAAAGTACCGTAGTGTGTGCCGGCATAAACTTCTTCCCACTCTAAAAATTCATTGTTCTTTATTTTCTCTTTAAACTCGTCTACCGTTAAATAATGGTAATCTTTACCGTTTAACTCCACCCCTCTTTTTGGGCGACTGGTGGCTGAAATAGAGAACTGCAATTTATCGGGCATTACAGACAGCAAGTGCCTTACAAGGGTTGTTTTACCTGAGCCCGATGGGGCAGAAAATATAATTAATTTTCCTTCTTGCATGTGCAAAGATATATTTTATCTGCACTTACCCGCATCCTTCTATATGCATTTTTTTAACTTTGTATTATGAATATTGATTTAGATAACATAACAGCATATTGTACCCAGCAAAGCGAAGGCGAAGATGATTTATTAAAAGAACTAGCCCGGCAAACGCATTTAAAAACCCTCATGCCGCGTATGTTTAGCGGGCATTTACAGGGTGTTTTTTTATCTTTTATATCCCAACTTGCAAAACCCAGTTATATACTTGAAATAGGGACATTTACAGGTTATTCGGCCTTATGCCTAGCAAAAGGCTTAACTGAAAATGGGAAGTTAATTACACTAGATAATAACCCCCAAACATCGCTTATTGCAAAAGATTTTTTCTCAAAATCTTTATATAAAAATAAGATAGAATTAATTTTGGGCGATGCCCCACAGATCATCCCCACCCTAACCCAAACTTTTGATTTGGTTTTTATTGATGCCGATAAAAAAAATTACGCACTTTACTACGATTTAGTTTTTGATAAATTAAAAAGTGGTGGGCTAATAATAGCAGATAATGTTTTGTGGAGTGGCAAAGTGATTGACCTAGCTACTAATAATGATAAAGGCACACTTAATATGCATGCCTTTAACGAAAAGATGGCAAAAGATACAAGAGTAGAAAAAGTAATGCTGCCTCTGCGGGATGGCATAACTTTAATAAGAAAAAAATAAATGCGTTTTTATTTCATCATATTGTTATTGGTTAGCTGTAGTAATACATCCTTTGTGCAAGATGATGGAAAAGAAGAAGCCATGGTTTGGCAAAAAAACAGAAAATTAACCTGGGGTGATTATCAAGGTAAACGACAAAAAAGATTTGCAGCAGCATCTACCGTATATAGCATGTATAGAAATGTATCTAAAACCTCATCAGGAAATATTATAGCAAGCGTTAAGGCTCTTTTTTGGCCTAAAGATTCGTGGAAAAGCAACTGGATTGATGACGCTTTATTAGCACATGAGCAAAAGCATTTTGATATTGTAGAACTTTATGCTCGAAAACTGAGGAAACAACTCTCTGAAATAAAAGTACATAGTGAGGAAGACGCTCAACAAAAATTAGATTCGCTAGACAAAATAATTGACGCTGAAATGGATGCTTTTCAGGATAAGTACGACGACGAAACTAATTTTTCTATGGCGCACGATGCACAAATGAGTTGGATAAAGAAAATAGATGCCGCTATTGATAGCTTATCGACCTATCAAAACACAGAAGTTAAGTTAAAAACTGCTTTTTAACAGGTTGTTATTCATAAACAAAGCGTTTTATTTTTTTAAATGCCTTATTAAGACTCTATCTTTGTATTATGTTTAGGAAAGTATTTTCTGTTGTAACTAATAAGTATCTGCTAACTATTGTTGGTTTGGTAGTGTGGCTTACTTTTTTTGACAGAAACGATATTTTTACTCAATACGATTTAAGACAACAAGTTTTAAAATTAGAGAAAGAACGCAACTACTATCTTCAGGAAATTATAGCCAATAATCAGGCAATTGAAGAACTACATACAAACCAAAAAAGTTTAGAAAAATTTGCCCGTGAAACATATTTGATGAAAAGAGACAACGAGGATATTTTTGTAATTGTAAAAAAATAAATGGATTTACCTTCCTTTTTTGGCAAAGCTAAATCGCAAAGCGCCACTAACAAAGCCTTCTTAAATAAATTAAAGTCAAAGAGATTCCGAAATCTCGATGATGTTTTTCACGTAGCACACGAGGAGGCTTTTGAAAAAATAGATTGTTTAACCTGTGCCAACTGTTGCAAAACTACCAGTCCTATTTTTTATCAAAAAGACATTGAGCGCGTGGCAAAACGCCTGCGTATGAAACCCTTTGAGTTTATAGAAAAATATTTAAAAATAGATTCGGATAATGATTATGTATTAAAACAAGCCCCCTGTCCATTTTTAGGTGATGATAATTATTGCAGCGTTTATGAAGACAGGCCAACTGCCTGCAGAGAGTATCCGCATACGAACAGAAAAAATATGTACCAAATTTTAGATCTTACTTATAAAAACACCCTAGTTTGTCCGGCTGCACTTAGGATAGTTGATGACATAAAGAAAAAACTAGACTAAACTTAATTTTCGTGAAAAAGATTTTGTTTGGTAAACACCCGTACCGGATAAATGGCCGCTATAAACCCGGTAGATAAAACAGTTGCCATAATTAACACAAAATCACTAAGGCGGACTTCAATAGGATAAGCATCTACAATATAGCCTTCTTCAAAAGATACAAAACCAAAATGCTGTTGAAGTAAACACAAGCCGTAGCCTATTAAAATACCAATAGATGCTCCAATAAAAACAATCATCAAGCCTTCAGTCATAAAGATTTTCCGTATTAAACTTGCGTCAGCCCCCATAGCAGAAAGGGTTTGCACATCCTTTTTCTTTTCGATAATTAACATAGTAAGCGCACCAATTATATTAAAGGTTGCGATTAATAACACAAAGGCCAGAATAATAAAGGTCCAAAGTTTTTCGGTCTTCAGGGTTTTAAAAAGCACGTCGTTTTGCTCGTATTTGTTTTTTAACTGATATTTATTTCCGGTAATTTTCTGGATTTCATTTTTTACAATATCCATATCAGCATTTGGTTTTAAACCAATCTCCAATGCAGTAACAGTACTTGCAGGATACTGAAGTAACTCTCGTGCAGTTTCGTAACTCATTAATCCATAGGTAAAATCAAAATCATCATTGATGGAAAAAAAACCTGTAGCGTGGCATTTTTCTTCATTAAAAGCATCTTCAGGATTTATACTAGCTGAGTTACCACGCTTGGGACAAAAAACACTAACCGGTGTAAACACATTACTTAAACTAACTCCTAATCGATATGCTACTCCTTTGCCTAACACAAGCTGATTGTTTTTTTCAGGGGAAAAATATTTTCCCTCAACCACCAATGTATCAAAACGGGTAACGGATGTAAAGTTTTCATCTACACCTTTTATGTGGGTGATTTGTAATTGGTCGTTAAATTTAAGCAGCATGTTATCATCTAACGTTTTGCTTATATAGGCTACTCCATTTACATTTTTTATATCTGCCATAAAAGCATCGTTAGCTGTAAAAACTTTTCCACTAACGGCTGTAATTTTTATATCTGGGTTAAAAGAGTTGTACAAAGTTTGCACCAACCCGGTTAAGCCATTCATGCCCGAAAGAATAATGATTAGCGCACTTGTGCCTACAGCTATAGCAAGCACCGATATCCAACTAATAACCGTTATGGCATTAGTTGATTTTTTTGCTACAAAATACCTGCGGGCTATGTAGAGTGCTACATTCAAATACTTATTTTTTTAGAAGGTCTTCTATGCGCATAGCATAATCCAAAGAGTCGTCGATATAGAAAACAAGAGAAGGCACAATGCGTAATTGTTTACCTACCATATTTCCTAATCGTTTACGAATTTCGTTAGTGTGCTCAGTTACGGTCTTTAAAATATTTTCTTTGTTTTTATCCATTATACTTAGATACACTTTTGCCAGGCCCATATCAGGTGTAAGGCGCACAACGGTAACGGTAATAAATGCACCACCAAAAAGGTTGCGTGCTTCGCTTCTAAAAATTTCAGCCAATTCTTTTTGCACTAATTTGCCTACTTTGCTTTGTCTAATACTTTCCATAAGAAATATTTAAAAACCCAAAGATAAGCATTCCTAACTTGTTTGTCAGAACACTCCATTAGGTTATTTTTTAAAGTAAAATGCCTCGTAAAATAATAGTGGCGGTGGTAAAATAAATAATTAAGCCGGTTACATCAACCAAAGTAGCTACAAACGGGGCTGAACAAACAGCAGGGTCTAACTTAATGCGTTTTAATAATACAGGAAGTAAGGAGCCGGCCAAATTACCCCACAGCACCACCCCCACCAGGGTTGAAGCCACAGTTAAACCAATTAGCATCCAATGCGGACCATAAATAGTAGAGAAAGAAGACCAAAGGGCTACTCGTAAAAAACCTACCAAGCCAAGTAATAAACCCAATGCTAAACCAACAGCTAACTCCTTTTTTAAAATACGCCACCAATCTCTGAAAGAAATTTCGCCTAATGCCATAGCACGTATAATAAGTGTTGATGCCTGAGATCCCGTGTTGCCTCCACTAGAAATAATAAGGGGTACAAAAAGAGCCAGTATAACTGCTTTCGCTAACTGGCCTTCAAAAAAACCCATAGCAGTAGCCGTAAGTGTTTCGCCTATAAAAAGTATAACCAACCAACCCGCACGTTTCTTAATCATATTTAAAAACGACATACTCATATAAGGCTCATCAAATGTCTCTATACCCGCCATTTTATGCGCTTCATCCGTTTCTTCATCACGAATTACATCCACCACGTCATCAATCGTAATTCGCCCTACAAGTCTGCCAATGCTATCTACTACAGGCACTACAACTAAATCGTATTTTTGCATTATTTCAGCAACATCGGCTGTGTGGGCAGAAGTAGTTACCTGTATAACATCTCTATCATAAATTTCTTCAATGCGTGTATCGGGTCGTGCAATTAGTAGTTTTTTTAGCGATAACATGCCCACTAATCGCTCCTTATCATCAACTACATACACAGCATATAACACATCTACACTTTCGGCTTGTTCTCTAATTTCATCTATGCAAGCCGTTACACTATCAGAGTGATTAACCCGCACCAGTTCTTTAGCCATTAAAGAGCCCGCAGTATCTTCTTCAAAAGAAAGCAGGTGGGCTATATCGCCGGCTTGGTCAATGTCCTCTATATGTGATAGTACTTCTGTCTGCCTGTCTTCCGGAAGCTCGTTTATTACGTCAGCAGCATCATCCGAGTCAAGATTATCAATCTCTTCAGCAATTTCTTTACTCGAAAAAGAGGCTAGTAATTCTTCACGTAATTCCTCTCTCAGCTCAATTAAAACGGCTGATGAGGTTTCTTCGTCTAAAAGTTCATAAATGTATTGAGCCTCTTTAAAATCGAGATGATTTAGCGTTTCGGCTATATCGGCAGGAAATAAATCATGCAAAAATGCTTGTATGCCCTTATTATCCTGGTTTTCAACCAAAGATTGTATCTCGTGGATTAATTCGGTGTTTATTTCGAACTGCATGGCGGCGCAAAGATAGAAATAACCTTAGTTACGCAAATTAAGTTTTGTAAAAAGAAAGCGTTTTGTAAACTTGTACCAAATATCTACATGGTGATTTTTCGCAACTATTTATTCGCTTTTGTTTTTCTTGTTTCGCAAGCACTGCTGGCGCAAAAAAGTTTAAATAACGATGGCATATCTTCTTATAGTTATGATTCGCTAAATATGCTTATTGTAAAAGGTATAAATGCTTTTAGAATTGCAAATGGATTAGACACGATAGAACGTAACGATATACTTACCAAGGCATCTGTAATAAGCTCGTCGGCCATGGCAAAAAATCAAAACCTTGGCATTAAAGAGTTACCAAAAACCACACCTAAAAATTTAAAAAAAGCTGGCGCTACTGCACATGGACAAGAGTTAGTTATTCTTAATCCACTTGGTAAGGGCATAAACCAATTATCTCCTGCGGTTATTGCAAAAGCTGTACTCGAAAAATGGACCACGGGTAAAAAAGAAAAAGATATTCTTTTAAACCCGGCAAACACATACATAGGACTTAATTGCGTGAGCGATGAGGGAGACAAACGGGCATATATATCTGCTATGTTTGGCAATTACCAAAGTTTTAATGGCGGTGTAAAACATAAAGCAGAATTAAAAGTGCCATTTAATACTAAATCAAAAAAACTAAAAGACCCCGACCCACGTAATTGTAAAAACTGCGCCAATTTTAAAGATTACGAAAACTTACATAATGGTTTATTGGTTGAAGACGGAAAAGTTTATTTAGAATACAGCAACATACGCTACCTAAAAAAACTATTAAAACGACCTACTGATGGGCTTGCGGTTGATATTGTACAAAAAGACCAATACAGTAGTGCCGATTACAACATTATGGACAATAGTGTGCGCAACAAAGGTGTAATGTTGAAGCTGATAAAAAAAGATAAACTGTTTGCTAAAAACTTAGTGCCTTTGGATGACCCTAAAAAGAAAAATAAAAAGCCTAACAAGTTGCGAGTTGAGATGGGTGTTTTCCCAAAAGGAATAACGGGCGATTATGAATTGAATTTATTGATTATACAAAATGGGTTTGTTTGTAAAACCGTGCTGCGCTCTTATATGGAGTATACAGACAACGAAGCGAGTACCCCAATAGAAATGCTGCCAATGACTGAAAGTCTTGCTGCAATAAAACCTCCCTACGAACCAAAATCAGAAAGCGCTTTATTAACTTTCAATATTCCGTTTGAAAAAAACAAATCAGAATTTAAACAAGAAGATGTAAAACCATTTGTTGATGCATTGCACGAACCCGATTTTAATATTGATGGATTATATATATACGCCTACTCATCCATAGAAGGAGATTCGGTTAATAATGCAAAGTTACAACGCAAGCGGGCAGAAAGTGTAACAAAGGTGCTAGAACAAATGCAGCATAATAAAATATCGCCTATTATTGTAACAAACGATTCGTGGGGATTATTTCAATTAGAAATGGAAGATGGCAAGTACGATTACTTAACCAAGTTAAGCAAACACGAAGCCATTGATAAAATAAACCACACCAAAGGTTTAGCTGAAGAATTGGAGCCTAATTTAGCTAAAGAACGTTTTGCACAAGTGGTAATGGATGTTACATACGACATTAGCGGGGCAAAAGAAGAGAAGTTTTGTGTGGTACAATTTAACCGCACGGCAAAAGCAGGTAACAGCAAACAAGCTTACCGAATAATGGATTACATAGCTGAAAAAGTAAAACAAAAAAAATATACGCAAGCAAGTTTAAGTGCTTTGGAAATCCCGAACGATGCAAAGCTGGTAGGTTTACAAATGAACAAGGTTTACTACAACTATGTTTTAAACAAAAAAGTTGTAAGCGATGAAGATTACAAAACCATACAAGAACTTCAAAAAATTGATGGCACAAATAACACTATTAATTACAACGCGTTATTTTGTAAAATACAAGTAGATAGCACACTTGGAAGCAAGAGCGACCAAACCGATATGCAAAATAAAATTGATGCGCTATACAAATCAGACATCCCTAAAAAATTAGTAGATGGCTTAAACATGGAGTGGCAATTTAAAATAATGGATGCTATTGATTCTGTTCCGGGTGCAGAAGAACAAAGACAAGCTTGCATTGATAAAATAAAATCGTTCTATAATTTTAAAGAAGGGGGTAATAAACAAAATGCACTTAAACTTGCGTACGCTTTTGCCCGCGGCAAAGACTATAAGTTTGCATCTGACTTTTTAGAGCCTTACTTAAATACAAAAGACATAAAAGTGCTGTATGCTTATGTAGCTATTGCATCGCACGTGCCCGAAAAATTCTTCTCGCATAAATTTTCGTATGCTTTAAATGAGGTAAAACAAAAAGACCTTGCTAAATATTGTAAACTTTTTGGTAGTCCGTTTTTAAGTTTTCAAATAATGGACAATCCCGATATTAAAAAAGCATATAGAGAATCTAATTGCGGCCAATAATTGATTAAACTTGCAACATAAAATAAGACAACATGGATAACAAAAATTATAAATTTGGAACAAAAGCCATACACGCAGGTGCCGAACCAGACCCAACTACGGGTGCTATAATGACGCCTATTTACCAAACCTCAACTTACGTACAAGAAAGCCCAGGTAAAAATAAAGGCTACGGTTATGCGCGCGGAAAAAATCCAACACGCGAAGCACTGCAAAAAAACATAGCCGCTTTAGAAAATGGCAAACATTGTATTTGTTTTTCAAGCGGTATGGGGGCAACCGATGCCGTAATAAGAATGCTTCGCCCTGGTGATGAGGTTATTACAGGCGACGATTTGTATGGCGGAAGCTACCGTATGTTTACTAAAATATATGAGCCTTATGGTATAAAATTTCACTTTATTGATTTAAATGATGCCAACAATATTTCTAAGTATATAAATAAGAATACCAAATTAATTTGGACAGAAACACCTACCAACCCTACTATGAAAATAGTAGATATTGCTGCTTGTGCTGCCATTGCAAAAAAGAATAATATTTTATTGGCAGTTGATAACACATTTGCATCTCCTTATTTACAAAACCCATTGGCTTTAGGAGCTGATATTGTAATGCACTCGGTTACAAAATATTTAGGTGGGCATAGCGATGTAGTTATGGGGGCTTTAGTTGTTAACGATGACAAACTACACGAGCAACTTTATTTCATTTTAAATTCATGCGGGGCAAACCCAGGCCCTATGGATAGTTTTTTAGTTATGCGTGGCATAAAAACTTTGCATATCCGCATGGAACGCCATTGTTTTAACGGAAAAAAAGTAGCCGAATATTTAAAAACACATCCAAAAATTGAAAAGATTTATTGGCCCGGTTTTACAGACCATCCTAACCACGATATTGCAAAAAAACAAATGCGCGATTTCGGAGGAATGATTTCAATTGTGTTAAAAAATGCTTCGTTAGGTGATACATTCAAAATAGCATCTTCATTTAAAGTTTTTTCTTTAGCTGAGTCTTTAGGGGGAGTAGAATCACTAATAAACCACCCCGCAACAATGACACATGCTTCCATTCCTAAACCGGAACGTGAAAAAGCAGGTGTGGTCGATAATTTATTGCGTTTAAGCGTAGGAATTGAAGACATAGAAGATTTATTAGAAGACCTGAAACAGGCTTTATCCTAAAAAATTACCGTTTATGTAAAAAAGTTATTTCAATGTTAAAAAGTTGGAATTGCTTTGCTATTATTGTAACTTTGAAATAATAAAATTTAAACCTCGACCAAATGAAAAAATCGTACAAATTAATAACGGCAAGTATTTTTGCTGCATCTGCTGTGTTTGCACAACAGCAGCAAATTATTCCGTGCTTTTCGGATGAAGCAACAAAGTATTATTTTGATAAACATCCCGAAGAAAAAATACGCTACGATAAAGAGATGCAGGAAGCTAAATTTACCCCTGGGTATCTTGACAAATTAGCTGCTCAACGTGGTAATGGACAAAATCAAGTATCTAATAGTACTTTCCCTAATGTAGATACTATCCCCGTAGTATTTCACATTTTACACCAAGGAGGAATTGAAAACGTACCAAACTCTTATATATATCAAGCATTAGCTGAGGTTAATCGTGTTCACACAAAAACTATCCCAGATGTTGCTCAAATTGACCCGCTTTTTCAAGGCGTTTCGGGTGCTAACAATTATGTATTTCAATTAGCTTCCAAAGACCCTAGTGGAAATTGCACTAACGGTATAGTTCGCCACTATGATTCTAACACATACTGGGATCAAACAAATCCTAATTACGCTTATACATGGGATCGTACAAAATATCTTAATATTTACATTGTAAAATTTATTTGTACAGGTCAGCCATGCCCTCCTACAAGTACCTCTGGTGGAATTGTAGTTGGATATACTTATTTACCCGGCACTGTATCTGCGGCTATGGATGTAGTTGTATACAACTATCAATTTATGACTGGAACTAATGCTCGTTCTATGGCGCATGAATTTGGTCACTGGTTAGGTTTAAGTCATACTTTTGGGCCCACCAATTCGGCCGGAGGAACTACTTGTACTTCATCCAATGATGATAAATTAGCTACATCAGCCCCTGCTGTTGCTTGTGTAGGTGTTACTGACGATACCCCAAAATATCAAGGTGCATTTAGTACTTGTCCTGCAAGCTCACCAAATGCTTGCGACCCAAGTAATTCAGCTAACGTGCAAAACATTATGGATTATTCTTCTTGTCCTAAAAACTTTACAAACGGGCAAATCACTAGAATGCATAATATAATGAATTCAACAACTGCTAGTAGAAACAATGTTATATCGGCTGCTAATAAAATTGCAACAGGAGTTCGTTATCCTCATCCTTGCGTTCCTGTTCCTAATTTTCATGCAAGCGCTAGAGTTGTTTGTACCGGTGCCACCGTTACATTTAGTGATAGTACTACTAATACAATAACTACTGGTTTTAACTGGAATTTTCCTGGAGGAACTTTTGTAAGTGGTTCTAGCGCTACTGATTCTATGCCAAAAGTAACTTACGCTACACCAGGCACGTATGCTGTATCATATACAGCTAGCACAACCACAGGTGGAGCCCCTATCACAAAAAATTCTTATATAACTGCCGTATCTTCAGTGGCAGCTTATAATACTTCTTTTACAGAAGGTTTTGAAACAGCTACTGTTCCCGGTACAGATTGGAGTGTATCGCACACACCTTCTACCGGAGTAGATTGGGCAGCTACAAGCAGCGCCAGCGCTGCAGGCTCAAAATCAATAATGATTGATAACTTTGCTAACCCGGCAGGTGATACCAGTACTTTACTTAGCCCTAGCTTCAATTTAGCTGCCATTGGCTCTCCTACTTTAAAGTTTAAAATGGCATATCAACAAAAAGCAACTACTAACTTAGATAAATTCCAAATTTATACTTCTATTGATTGCGGAGGCACTTGGGTTTCTAGATTTGCACGCAGCGGAACTGGTCTTCAGCCTACAACAGTTACCGGACAAAGCACTACACCTTTTATCCCATCATCAGGTCAGTTTGCAACTTATACAGTAAACATTGGCTCTATTGCATCAAGTACAAATGCTATGTTCCGCTTTGTGTTTTATTCAAGTGCAACTTCTCAGGGTAATAATATTTACTTAGATGATATAAATGTATATAACACAACTGTTGGTATAAAAAACATTGAAACAGAAGTGGGTTTAGAAATTTATCCTAACCCTTCTTCGGGTAATGTAAATATTGCTTTTGGTTTAGATGAGAGACACAATATATCTGTTTCTGTAATTGATATGCTTGGACGAGTTGTTGAAACAATTCCTTCACAAAACTACCCAAGTGGTCAAACAAATATTACTATTGGCAGTAAAGCTCACTATCAATCAGGTGTGTACTTTATCAATATTGATATAGATGGTCAACATATTTCTAAAAAAATTATTGTTCAGTAATTAGTTAAATTAAATACAGAAAGGCCAATCAAGTTTATTGATTGGCCTTTTTTTATGTTAAATTCTATCGCTCACCTATTTTTTATTGCTTTTAGTACTTTAATTCCCTATGTTTGAAAACATTAACTTAAACCCTAACTCATGAAAAAAATAAATTACGCAATGTTTGTTTTAGCTTTGGGAGTAAGCTTAGCTAATGCTAAGCCTGTTACACCAATTTCAGCGAAAACAGTAGCAGAAAATTTTTACAAGAAAAACTCTACTAAAATAGTAAAGTCAAGCACATTGGTTTATACAGAACTTTCGGCATCTGGACTTCCTATATATTATGCATACAATATTAATGACGGTGATGGGTTTGTTATCGTTTCGGGCGAAGATGCCGTAAAACCTATTGTTGGTTATTCAACCGAAAATAAATTTGTTGCCCCAACATCAAAAACTAGTTTTAATTTTTGGATGAGCGAGTTTTCAAATGGCGTAAATGCTTTAAGAATAAACAATGCAGTTGCTGATGCAAAAACAGCTAAAGAGTGGGAAAAATATACGCTAACCGTTTCAAATGAAAGACAATCAGGTAGCGCTAATTCAGTAAGTGTTAACACAACTTCGGTTACGCCACTTATGCAAACAACTTGGAACCAAAGCCCATACTACAATGCTTTATGCCCCGGTGGTTCGGTAACTGGTTGCGTAGCTACCACTATGGCTCAAATTATGAGATATTGGTCTTACCCTGCTCAAGGTGTAGGTTCTAGCTCATACAATGATACTACCACACAAGGTTACACTAGCGATTATGGTGTTTTAAGTGCCACTTATACTGCTACTTATAACTGGGCAAATATGCCTTTGGCTATAGGCACAGGAAATAGCGATATAGCTAAACTTATGTCTGACTGCGGAATAAGTGTTGACATGGATTATAGCCCTAAAGAAAGTGGTGCGCAGGTACTTGGTTCAGGTGGTCCAAGTGCTCAACACTCTTATATCAATTATTTCAAATATGATCCAACTCAAATTCATGGGTTAACTCGTAATAGTATGAATAACGATACAAAATGGTTAGACACTATTAAACATGATTTAAATATTGGACGTGTTGTACAATATGTGGGAAGCAACCCAACTCAAGGAGGTCATACTTGGGTTTGTGATGGTTACGATCAAAATGATTATTTACACATGAACTGGGGTTGGGGTGGAGCAAGCGATGCTTTTTATCAACTGAATAATTTTGCAACACCAGGCTATAATCCTAATTCTGGTCATCAGGTGCTTGTTGGTATAGTACCAAAAGCAGCAACTACTATTGATGCCAGCGTTTTTGCGGTTACATCGCCTACAGGCATACATTGCAGTAATGCCCTTTCACCATCTATTGTATTAAGAAATTACGGTAGTAGCACACTTACATCTTGTGTTATTAACTATCAAATAGATAATGGCCCTGTTCAAACTCAAAACTGGAATGGGACTTTAGCCAATCAACAATTTACAAATGTAAGTTTGCCTGCTTTTAATTCAACAACCGGTTCTCACACACTTACTTGTTTTACTAGTGCTCCAAATAATGCTACCGACTTAAATACTGCAAACGATCAATCAACAACAGTTTACACTATTAATAATCTTCATGCCAACTTACCAGTTGTTGAAGGTTTTGAAACTGCTAATTCAGATTGGGCAATGTCTCATACCGGTTCAACCGGAGTTGATTGGGCTGTTACCACTAATGCTGCTGCTACAGGTGTTAACTCTATTATGTTAGATAACATGAATAACACGGCAGGAAACAATAGTTCTTTTCAAACCAACGCCGCGTATGACCTAACTACATTTACAACACCTGCATTAAGTTTTAAAGCAGCTTATCAGCAAAAATCTACAACCAGTGCTGATAAATTACAAGTATTTACTTCAACTGATTGTGGTGCATCTTGGCAATCAAGACGAGCTATTACAAGTTCAACTTTATCTGCCCTTTCAGGAGGACCTGGTACAAGCCCATACATTCCTAGCCCTGCACAATTTACAACCTATACTGTTAACATAAATGTAAGTGCAATAACTCCAAAAAACAATGTAATGTTTCGTTGGCAGTTTTTAGCTGACCCAAGCGCAGCTGGCTTAGGTAACAATTTATATATAGATGATATTAATATAGTTGATGCATCTGTTAGCGGAATTAAAACCATTGAGGCTGCTGTTGATTTAACTATTTACCCAAACCCATCAGCAAGCAAAGTAAACATTGCGTTTAACTTAACCGAAAATCATAACATATCTGTTAATGTAGTTGATATGTTAGGAAGAGTTGTAGAAACAATTCCTGCACAACAACACACAAGCGGAGAAACTGTTTTAACTATTGGCAATAAAGCTAGCTACCAAGCAGGTGTTTATTTTGTAAACATTGTTATTGATGGCGAGCAAATTTCTAAAAAAGTTATTATGGAGTAAATTCTGTTATACTCATTAAACAAAAAAGCCCTAATCAAATGATTAGGGCTTTTTTGTTTAATCTATTTTAGGTTTAACCTTGCGTTTTTTCTTTGTGCTTTTTTACTTGCGTGCGCAAAGCGTCTACGGCTGTATCAACAGCTTCTTCAAATGTTGCACATTGTTTTTTTGCAAACAATGGGTTACCACTAAGGTGCAGCTTAATTTCAGCTGTTTTATTAGATTGGTCGGCCGATTTGTCTACTTTCAATATAACATCGGTTCCTATAATTCCATCGTGAAACTGAGTAAGCTTATTTACTTTTTCATGAATAAAATCGATCAACTTTTTGTCGGCAGTAAAATGTACCGATTGGATGTTTGGTGTCATTGGGTCCTCCTTTTTTATTTGGTTATTAATTATGCTCGTGGATGAGCCTGTTTATATGTTTTCTTTAATTTCTCAATCGTGTTGTGGGTGTAAACCTGCGTGGCAGCAAGACTAGTGTGTCCTAACAGGTTTTTCACCGAATTAATTTCTGCTCCATTATTTAATAAATGTGTGGCAAAACTATGACGTAATACATGCGGGCTTTTCTTTTTTAATGTGGTTATGCTACTCAACTCCTCTTTAACTAAAAGGTAAACCCATTTATCATAAATAAGTTTCCCATTCTCTTGGTAAAAAAGATAATCGTTAGGTAAACTATTTTTTTCTTTTTCTGAAATATAATCTACCATCAGTTTTTTCAAATCTTCGCCAAACGGAACAATGCGTTCTTTACTACGCTTGCCCATCACTTTAATTTCTTTGGTATAAAAATCAATGTTTTTTTCTAGCAGATTTACTAATTCAGTACGCCTAATGCCTGTTTGATAAAACAGCTCCATTATTAAATTTTGTAATACTAATTGATATGAAGACAAATCGGCTTTTTTTGTTTGAGTCTTCAATAAATCCATTTTTTTCTCGTCAATAAAAACAGGAAGTCTTTTTGGTTTTTTAGGTAATTGTATGGTAAGTAATGGGGTTTTTGTAACAATACTATTTCTTAAAAGAAACTTATAGTAGCTTTTAATCGACGATATTTTGCGATGAATGGTTGCGGCTGTTACTTTTTTTGTGATAAAAGAGTGAATCCAGGTGCGGATAAAATCAGGCTCAACTTGTTGTGGTTGATTTGTTTCAAAGTTTTTTTCTATAAAAAGCTGAAACTCTAAAAGGTCGTGCTGGTAAGCAGTACACGTATTTTGGGCATATCGTTTTTCAAAACTAATGTAATTGATAAACTCCTCTATGCACCACCCTTTCATAATAAATAAGGCTTAATCTACTATCGAAGTTACAAAAAAATTCGATAGTAGATTAAGCCAGGATGTTATTTTAAGAAGATTTTGACTAATCTTCTAATAAACCTTGTTGAAGCTTGTTTTTGTAAACAGCTTTAATCATGCCTTGACGGCGTTTAATAGACTTTTTAGTGAATTTTTGGCGCTCGCGTAATTCTTTTACAACACCAGTTTTTTCAAATTTCTTTTTGAATTTTTTAAGCGCTTTTTCTAAAGTATCGCCTTCTTTTAATTGAACTATCAGCATTTTGTTTTTATTATTAAGGGTCGCAAATATAGTGCTTTTTTTGTTTTGGTGCAATTTAAAAACAAAAAACCCCGAAGTTTTTACGCTTCAGGGCCTTTTTCATCAACTAACTACACAAACAAATTATTTTTTGCCGCCTTTTTTACCTTTTGCAGCTTCTTCTTCTACTTTTTTAAGAGAGTCAGCTTTTACAACTTGTGCAATTGAATCAGCTTTTGCTGCTTCAGCCATTTCAGTAGCTTTTGCTACTGCTGCAATAGAATCAGCTTTTGCAACTTCTGCAACTGAATCAGCTTGTGCTTTTGCTTTTGCTTCTAATTCTGCTTTGCTAGGGCCACATGCTACGAACATTGATGTAGCTAATGCTGCTACTGCTAAAATTGAAATTGATTTTTTCATGTTTTGTGTTTTTTTGATTGGTTTTTATTTGTTTTTTTGATTTACTTCTTTTCAACTTTTACTAGGGAGTCAGACGCTTTATTATCTTTTTTCAAGCTATCCATTTCCGAAGCTATATCTTCTTTAATGCTATTTTTTGTAGAATCGGCTTCTCGTTGCATTTTCTCTTCTTCAGCCTTTTTACTGGCTTCCGATGGACCACAAGAAATAAAAATGGTTGTTGTTAGTGCTATAATTACTAAAGAAACTACTTTTTTCATCAACTGTTTTTGAACTTGTTCTACATATATGCCCGGAAAAGAAAAAAGTAACCCGCTTGTAAAATATTTTTCGATATTTTATCATAACTAATTGATTTTCAATAATTAAAAATTAAATAAAAAACCCGATGATTATATAATCATCGGGTTTTTTTGCTTTTAAATAAGGGTTAAGGTAACTTAATCTCTGTTATTGCCCATAAAACGCATAATTAAATAAATTAACGAGGCAATTGCTCCTAAAGCAGCGGCGAAATAAGTATAAGCAGCCCAAGTTAAAGCATCTTTAGCATGTGTATGTTCTTCGCCGTGTGTAATGTTGGCCGAATTTAGCCATTGTAAGCCTCTTCTGCTTGCATCAACCTCAACTGGTAAAGTAATTACTGAAAACAAAGTAATTGCGGCTTGGCAAACAATTACCACCAACAACATAGCATTACCCATTTTAGGCATAGCATAAGCCACAAAAAACAAGCCTAGAAACATAATATTCATTAAGTTAGAGCTTAGCTGTACAATAGGCACTAAACTTGTTCTTAAGCTTAGCCATGTATAAGCTTTGGCATGTTGCACCGCATGGCCACACTCATGTGCTGCAACAGCAGCCGATGCCACACTACGACCATTGTAAACTTCATCGCTAAGATTAACTACTTTGGTTGCAGGATTGTAATGGTCGGTTAAAAAACCTTGTGTGCTTGTTACCTGTACATCGTAAATGCCGTTATCGCGTAACATTTTTTCAGCAATATCTTTCCCACTCATGTGGTTTAAAAGCGGCTCCTCTGAATATTGTTTGAATTTACTTTTTAAACGAAAACTAATAAGCATGCCAATGCCTGCAAAAAGAATGCCTATTAGTAATAAACCTGAATCGAACATGATATTGTATTTTTATTTGGAATAGAATTTCAAATTCCATTCCAAATAAAACAGTCTGACAAATTATCAGTAAAACTTAATCGTTGAAACTTCTTTTAGTTCTTGGTCTTGAGCCACCAGCTGGTTTATCAAAACTTTTTTTAAAGCCGCCATCCGGAGATTCTTTACGTTTAAAGCCTCCACTACCGGTTGATGAACCTGAATCTCTACGTTTAAAACCACCACCTTCTGAAGAAGATTCTTTGCGTTTATACCCACTTCCACCACCTTCAGATTCTCTGCGTTTGTATCCGGTTGAAGATGAATCGCTGCTGCGTTTTGGATATCCGCTGCTTCCACCTTCGCGTTTGCCTGCATATCCTCTGCTACCACTACTTCCACCACCTTCACGTCTTTTGTATCCACCTTCGCTTCTACCTTCTGATGATCTTCCGCCACTACGTTCTCCGCCACCCGATGAAGCTTCAATTTGAACTTTACGCTCGTTGAATTTTAATTCTTTTGCATTTACGTTTAAGAAAGCTTGAGCATCTTTTGTTTCTGATTCAAAAAACGAAAAACTTTTCTTTACATCAACATTAAAAATATGCAATGCACTAATGCCTGAAATATCAGCTAAATAATCTTTTAAGAATTTCCAATGTAAACCATCTAATTCTCCAAGGTTAATAAAGAAGCGAGACATTTTTCCGTTTGAGCTAAGACCAGAACCACCTTTTTGATTTAAATCGGGTGCTTGCTGATAGTATTCTAAAAAGCGATTAAACTCTTCTGATACAAAACGTTTAATTAAATCTTCTTTACTTAAGTCTTTTAATTGCTCGTAAATTTTTGGAAGATAATTCTCAATTTCTGCTTCGTTAACTTTTGCGTTATGAATTTTTTCGGCAACATGAAAAAGTTGTTTCTCACAAACCTCAACACCCGATGGAATAGTAGCTTGTTTAAACTTTTTATTAATGATTTTTTCTATATCACGGATTTTGTACATGTCTTTGCTAGTAACAAAAGCTATACTTACACCCATTTTACCTGCACGAGCTGTACGTCCGCTACGGTGAGTATAATTCTCAACATCTTCAGGTAAACTGTAATTTATTACGTGTGTAACATCTTTTACATCTAAACCACGCGCTGCTACATCAGTAGCAACAAGCATTTGTAAAGCACGACCACGGTAACGTTTCATTACAAAATCTCTTTGTCCTTGCGATAAATCTCCGTGTAAAGCATCTGCACTATATCCGTCTTTAATTAGTGAATCAGCAACCTCTTGTGTTTCTATACGTGTACGGCAAAAAATAATTCCGTAGATGTCCGGATTGAAATCCATCACACGTTTAAGCACTAAATATTTTTCTCTGCTTTGTACTTGGTAAAAAAGATGCTCAATATTGGCAGCACCTTCGTTCTTTTTACCAACGCTAATTTCTACAGGCGTTTTCATATAAGACGATGCAATACGTGCAACCTCTTTAGGCATAGTAGCCGAAAACAACCAGGTGTTTTTAGTTTCAGGTGTTTTTTCTAAAATTTCATCTATGCTTTCTTTAAAGCCCATGTTAAGCATTTCATCTGCTTCATCAAGTACTACAACCGAAATGTTTTTTAAATCGATGACTTTTCTTTTCATCAAATCTATCAACCTGCCCGGTGTTGCTGCAATAACACCCGGAGTGCTTTGTTTAATAGTTCTAATTTGCCCTTCAATACTTGCACCACCATATACTTCAGTAACTTTTACGTTAGGCATGTATTTGGCAAACTTTTTTAAATCGGCACTAATTTGCATGCACAATTCGCGTGTTGGAGCTAATATTAAGGCTTTTGTATGTCCGTCAGAGAAATCTGTTTCTGATAATAGAGGTAAACCAAACGCGGCAGTTTTACCGGTTCCGGTTTGTGCAAGCGCTACTAAATCTGTTTTTTGTTTTTGTAAAAGCGGAATTGTTTGGCTTTGTACAGGGGTTGCTTCAGTAAATCCTAAATCTTTAAGGGCTTTTAATAATTTTTCTGGTAATCCTAATTCTTCGAATGTTTGTGGGGTCATTTATGTATATTAAGCCGTAAAGGTACTAAATAAAAACAAACAAGGCTCGGTTGTTCGCCGAGCCTCGCTTTTAGTAAGATTAAACAGGTGTTACTTCAATAATGTAACTGTACCGTGATATTCGTGCAATTTGCCTGTAAAGTCATGAAACTTAACCTTCCACACATATACATCCTCTTGTAAAACAGGTTTGCTGTCGTTGCCACGCATGTGCCCATCCCACGATTTATCAATGTCGTCCGCATAAAAAATCATTAAACCCCAACGGTCGAACACCCAAAGGTTATATGTAGTATTATCTATACCAACACCTAAACCTTTAAAGCCTTCATTGGTTCCATCTCCGTTAGGCGAAAACGCATTTGGTATATAAAACGTAAAGTTAGGGCCAATATATACCGGTTTTACAATACTATCGCGGCAACCATATTTATTAATTACCCACTGAGTAACATTGTATGTTGCAGTATCATAATGCTCATAGGTGTGTATAAATTGTTCGTGCGGGTCACCATTTCCGGCATGGTAATTTAAGGCAGGGACAGGAGTATATATATCTCCCAAAGTATAATCTATGCCATTAGGGCCATAGGTCATAGGCGCAGGGGTATATGTACTTACACCAATTGCCTCGTTTACAAAAGTAATGGTAGAATTATCTATATCGGCATCTGTAGGGCCCCAAGTAAAGTTAGCAATTGGGTGTGGATATACTTCTACATAAGGCGCTTTAGTTTGTACACCTTTACAAGTACTATCTGTTACTGCTGTTAATGTAACTGTATAAAACTGCGCTGTAGTTGGAGATGAGTTAGTATATGTTTGCGTTCCTGGAGCCACAGGTATAGGTGCTGCTGGCGGTGGATTTGATATTGCCGTTAAATTTTTTCCATTACCAAAATTCCAGGTGTAGGTTGTTTTTACATAAGGAACTATTGGAGTAACTACATAAGTAAAGTTAGTCAATAAGTTAGGGCACGATTTTAAGTTATCGCCTACAAAATCTGGTACAGGATTAGGGTTTACATAAACGTTTTCGATTACTTGTGCTGTACAAGTATTAACTGTAGTTACAGTTAACGAAACTGGAATTGACCCTGTAACACCTGCCGGAAAAGTATAAGGAACTGGGTTTTTACCACTAGCATCTACACTACCATCGTTACCCATATCCCAAGCCCAATTGTTTACGGTATTGGTACCGGTATTAGGCACAGAAAGGTCAGAGAAATTCATAGAGAGACCTTCGCAAACAAGCTTAGATGCACTAAACTTAGCAATTGGACTTGGATACACATAGATATTAAAGCCACTAGGAGGACCTACGCAACCATTTAAAGTAGGGGTTACCGTAACGGCTATGCCTAAGGTTGTTAAACCTGGGTTTTGCGTTGGACCAAATGCAGGAATTGAATTACTGTTACCTGAAGCTCCTATAGGAGGTGCATTAGATGACCATGAAAAAGTTGAAGCCGGAGATGCCGGCAATGTAGCTAAATTCACAGAATTTGTCATTACACCCGGACAAAAAGCTTGATCTGGCATAGCCACCATAATTGGTGTAGGTTTAATGGTAATTGTATCAGAAACCGATGCGCCAATACAACCATTTAAAGAAGGTGTATAAGTAACAACACTAATTTGGTTAACCTGGCTTGGGTTTGCAGGCGCAGGGTAACTTGCACTTGGCGCAGCACCTGTGCCACCTGCCAGCATACCTGTGCCCGGGTTGTTTGTAGCTGTCCAAGTATAAGTAACACCTACTGCTGGAGTGGTGCTAATATTATAATCAGTTGAAGCTATCGTTGCAGCAGGGCAATAAGGTAGCGGCGACGTTACAGTCATAGTTGGTATAGGGTCTACGGTAACACTAAAAGTTGTGCCAGGGCCCGAACAGCCATGAGCTAAAGGCGTTACGCTTACTGTTGAAATAGCAACTACACTACCCGGCAAGGCATTTTGACCAGCGAAAGTAGCTATATTACCTGCGCCAGGAGATGCTAAACCAACATTATCACCGGTGGCAGTCCAAGTAAAGGTTTCAGTTGCAGCAACACCCGGGCAACCCGCAAAAGTAACTGCTGGAACCATAGCATTAGGACATACAGTAGCACTTGCAACAGGTGTAACAGTAGGGGTTGGCCAAACATTGGCAATGTAATAGGTTGAATTACCGACACAACCGGCGCCTGAAATAGGAACCGCAAAAACAGTATCTCGAATAACTGAACAAAGTGGGTTTGTTGCAATTGCAGCATAAGAAGGCACTACATCAAAATTAGGGCTAACCTGAGGATTAAATAAATACGAAGCAGGTGCCCCTGTTACAAATGTAAACTCACCCCATACAGAAAATGCATTGCCACCATTAATACAAGTAGTAGTAAATGCTTGAACCGGAGTTGGCGCACCCGGGCAAACCGTATAATCTAAAGGAGCAACAACTACTGGCGGACAAAATACAGTATCCCCAATTAAAGTACTAGTATTTGTACAGGCATTGTTAGTAGTAACTGTTACTATTATATTTTTGGGTCCGCATGTTGCATAAGTGTGTTTAATGCTATCTGCCGGAGAAATAGGTATATTAGCACTAGTAAAAGGTGTAACGGTGCCATCTCCAAAATCATAACTCCACGCTGTTATTTGATCGCTTAAACAAGCTGGATTTTGAATAACAGAACCATCAAGAAAATCTGAAGGGGTACCTAAGCATTGCTCTATTGCAGTAAAAGAAGCAACTGGGTTAGGGTGTATGTAAACAACTGTATCGTGTGAGCCAGAGCAACCTGTTGAAGCAGTAGCTGTAAGCACTACCGAATAACAACCAGCGGCAGAATATGTGTGAGCAGGAGGAGGATTAACAGTACTTGATGCACCATCTCCAAAATCCCAATTCCAATTTGAAATTGTTGCCGGGGCAGAAGTGTTATTTGTAATATTCATTGGTGCCCCATCGCAAGGATGATTGGCCGTAAAACCTAAAACAGGGAATGGATTTACCACAGCATTACCGGTAGTTGTAGCTGAACAACTACCAACAGAAACAGTTAATGTTACCGGAAATGTATTTGCCGAACTATATGTATGATTATCGGTTGGTGTGGCTACAACATCTGTATTAGGTGCAGTACCGCCAAAACTCCATGCATAAGTGAGTCCTGCTGCCGGGGTTGAAGCACTAGCGTCAAAAACAGAAGCTGTGCCCATACAAACCGGTGCTACCGAAAACGAAGCTGTTGGCACTACGCTTACTATTGCATTTGTTGTTGCCGTTACCGTACAACTTGTCGGTGCAGCAGCAGTAACTGTTACTGTAACTGCATATGTGTTGGGTGCTGCGTATGTGTGCGAAGGGGTTGCACTTCCTGCGGCAGAACTTCCTACAGGATCTCCATAATCCCAGGTATACGTGTTGCCATTGGTTACCGTACTTGTAAATGTTGTTGCTGTACCTACACAAACGGGTGGAGCACCTATAGTAGCTGTTGGTATAGGGTTAACTATCACATTAGCTGTACCAGTGCCTACACAACCGGCTAATGTAACTGTTGAAGTAACAACAAAAGTTCCGGTAGTGGCATATATATGAGTAGGTGAGGTTTGATTAGTAACCACAGCGCTAGCATCACCAAAATCCCAATCAAAAGTTCCACCACCTGCAGTAGTGTTATTAATAACTGTGGATGCTCCTAGACAGACGGGTGGTGCACTAAATGTTGGTGGGGGCGCCCCTGTTGTAACAATATTAGAGGTAGCCGTAGCGGTACAACCATGCACACTTGTCCCAGTGACGACATAACTGGTGTTAGAATTGACCGTGGCTGTGGCCGTACTATCGTGCACAGCAGTTAAATTAGTCATCGGATTCCAAGCATAAGTAAGTGCTCCGGCAGACCCGGTACTGGTTGCATTTAAAACAACTGCATTACCTGCACAGGTTGTAGGGCTGTTAACTGCAACTATTGGGTTAGGAAAAAACGCAATGGTTGTATCAAGTGTATAGGAACATCCCTGCTGGTTTGTAATTTTTACAGTATATGTGCCTGCTGTATTAGTTGTAATTACCGAGTTAGTAGTGGCTCCTACAATTGGACCACTGCCTGTCCAAGCATAAGTTCCATCCGATTGTGGCGGAGCTGTTAAAGTAGCGCTTTGTCCTTGACAACCTGCGGTTGGTATAATTAACTCTAATGGGGCGCATTTACAATCAACATAAGCATAACCAAA
>DATHOW010000163.1:0-5058 GCA_035484495.1 Bacteroidia bacterium
AAAAATGACAAGGGTTACTATACTTAACTTGTAGGTAAACTTTTTAAGCATGATGTTTAATATAAGTAAAACACCAATTAAAAACTCTAAGGCAATTAATAAGCGTGCAACAAAGGGTGCCAGTTGCCAGTTGCTTAAACCTAAATCAACAAAAGTATATTCAAAGGGCTCTACCGGATACAGTTTGGTGTATGCCGAAAAAATAAAAATGCCCCCCATTAAGGCTGATATAATACTAAAGAGTATTTTTTTAATCATTTGCATGCAAATTTACTTTAATTAATTTAATTTTATAAGTGATGACTGAGCTTTAGCTACATTTGAAACCGAATTGACGAAAGCTATATGAGCGAGGCACTTGAATTTTTAAAAACGCTGACTAATCCCGAATCTATAGTAAAGCTGGGGTTACCGTTGTTATTGTTTGTAATTTTTGCCGAAACAGGGTTATTAATTGGTTTTTTTTTACCCGGCGATAGTTTAGTTTTTATTAGCGGATTGTTGTGCGCTACTAACCAAGCCATTTTAAAAGTTAGCATTACAGAGCTAATTTTATATATGAGTTTAGCAGCCGTTATAGGTAACACCTTTGGCTATTTTTTTGGAAAAAAAGTAGGGGAGGGGCTCTATAAAAGAAAAGATAGTTTATTATTTAAAAAAAGGCACTTAGAAACCACCCGCAATTTTTATGAAAGGCATGGAGGTAAAACGCTTTTTGTAGGCAGGTTTTTACCTATTATTAGAACCTTTGCCCCTATACTGGCAGGTGTTATAAAAATTGACTTTAAAAAATTTATGCTTTACAATATTGTTGGCGCCCTTTGTTGGATTGGCTCGGTAGCCGGAATAGGTTATTTTTTAGGGGCTAAGTTTCCGCAAACAAAAGATTATTTGGGCTATATAGTTATTGGTTTAATTGTAATAACCAGCATACCGGTTTTGGTTACATATTTTAAAGAAAGAAAAAGCAATTAGCTTTATATTTACAGCATGTTTACAGGAATTATAGAAGCCCTTGGCAAAGTTGAAAAACTGGAAAAAGAACTGGATAATTTACATATTTATTGTTCGTGCCCGTTTACCGGCGAGTTAAAAATTGACCAAAGTCTTGCGCACAATGGTGTTTGCTTAACGGTGGTTGATATAAAAAATAATATTTACAAGGTTACTGCCATTAAAGAAACCCTTGATAAAACAAACCTGGGTGCTTTAAAAGTAAATGATGTGGTAAACTTAGAACGTTGTATGCCCGCTACAGGCAGATTTGACGGACATATTGTACAAGGCCATGTTGACCAAACAGCCATTTGCGTTGAAAGAAAAGATTTAAACGGTAGCTGGATGTTTACATTTACCTACGATACTACTAAAGGCAACATTACGGTAGAAAAAGGCAGCGTTACTATAAACGGAGTTAGCTTAACGGTTGTAAACTCTAAAGATGATAGCTTTTCGGTTTGCATTATACCGTATACCCACGAGCACACCAATTTTAAGCAAATACAAGTAAACACTACTGTAAATTTAGAGTTTGACATTGTAGGCAAGTATGTTGCCCGATTACTGAATAAGAAATAAAACGGTAAAATCCCAATATCCTTTTTTGTCGAAATGAACCATAAATTCATCTTTTGTTAATTAAAGGTAGTCTAAAGCTGCATGAAAAAAGGGGATTTTTTTTTAGCTTTAGCTTATGAAAACCAAAGAATCTGAGAGAAATACTAAAATTGGATACATAGTTAACGGTGTACTTATTGTATCAATAATTATTTTACTTGTTGCCATAAAAACTATGAAACAGTAACATTAGGCACTTTTTATTGCTTATTGCCGCATTTAGGGTAAAATGGTTTATTGCACCTAAACGTAAGATTTTACCAAAAATTGTATTTTTTACTTTAATTAAAACAACTAATATTGTTGCAGTTAAATTTTAGTAAAAATGGAATTACAAACAAAAAACCGCGAGTTGTTCTTTTACACTTTAATGATTGGTTTTATAACCATAATGATTATTTGCCTTAACAAAGGCGTTTAATTAGGTTATAAAAAAATACAATCTTTTTAAAAACAGGAGGAAATTTCCCTTCTTATCAAAGCTATTTTCTTTAATAAATAAAAGTAGGGGCTACTTATACCAAACAACCAGTTTACTGTACTAAATTATTATTTTTTATACATATATCAACTGGTACAGTGGTACAGTTTCTATAGGAAACTGTACCACTGTACCAGTTGATAAGGTCAATACTTTATGTTAAATAGCTTAGGAGGTGGGAGGAACGAACTCGGCTTTTCTGCCGAATGCTAAAACGAATAAAAGACACTAAACAAATTGCCGATTGTTTACTATGTTTGGGTTATGATTAATGACGTAAAGTTAGGAATGTTGTTTAGTGGTTTATATTCAAGCCCAGCTAAATATGGATTTAAGATAATGAGGTATATTGAGGATGAGGGTAAACTAGATACTGAATTAACTTATAAAAGATTGATTGAATATAATAATCAATTTCATGGTATTAGTATAGGTAAATCAGATGAAAATGATGAAACACATGGCTTATTAAACACTTATTTTAACTCTCAAATACACAGATTAAATAAAATAAATACAGTAGATAAAAACAATAATTTAGAAATGACTTTATTTGATTATAAAAAAGCATTGAAAATTGCCCAAATACGATTAGAAAGCCCGTTATTAACTCAAGAGAAAAGAGATTTAATTAAAATAAGGATAGTTAATATAAATCACCATATAGAAGAACTAGAGGGGCAGCATTTTTTGAAAGAAGAAAATAAGCCTTTAATACAAAATCCTAATCCTATACAGCAACCACATAAAAATAAAACATCTTGGTTAGAAAAAATGTATTGGGCTGCTGGCATAGGAGTTTTTTTATTTTTGGTTTATGATAAAATCAAGTCAAATTATCCTGAATTTCCTAAATTTAAGTAATAAGGTTACGCTCTATAAGCGTTGCCGAGCGTTTGCGTAAACTTATAAACGAGTAATCTCGTTTCAGTTTACGAAGGGGATATTTAACATAATGAGATATTATAACGAAAAACTCCATAAAATCGGCGAAGCCAAATGATAGACTTTTTCTTATAATTTCCCCACAAGATTATGTTAAATAGCTTTGGTACAATGTTATAATCTTTTTTAAATCAATTAACTAAAATAGATAATAAAAGAATTTTTGGAGGGGAAGATAATTTAATAATTATCAATTTGTAAATTAGGAAAATAAGTGGATAACATTGGGTGTTATACCGAAAATATTAAAACATCTCTACTTTATTTAGTTTTTGGACAACTAAAGTTTATAACGAGTTTAATACTTTCTTTACTTATTTTCCTATTACAAATATAGATAATAAAAATAATAGAAAATTAGATAAAGATTATAATGCACCGTTAACTAATGGAAATGCTCGGTCGTTAAGCAATCCAGTTCTACCTAGAACAAAATAGCCCAAGCTACTAACTTGGGTTATTTTTATTTAAAATTCTTTCTAAAATATTTCTTAACTATTTTCTTAGAAGAAGCCCAATAAGCATTATAACCATTAAAAGCACTAGTATGGGCTTTATAATTTTTAGATTTTAAAAACTCTTTACTATCTTTAGTTAGAAGAGTAGCATAAACTCTTTTACTTCCCATACCTTTTTTAATGATATTTAAAGTTATAATAAAATCAGCTTCTTGTTTAGTAGAAACAATTCTCCAATATCCCCATTCACTTAAATAAGTATTGAAATATCTTTCTCCTGCTCGTGAAGCATCATTAGGTATTTCAATAAATACTTTGTTATCTCTTTTAGTTAATTCTTTAAAAGATTGGTCTTGAGAAAATCCTTCTAGTTTAACTAGAAGGATTATTAATAATATTAACTTTCTCATTATTTAATTCTTTTAACAATTAAACTCATAGAATTGTTATTGATAAAAGCTGCATAATTACTTCCAATAGCTCCATTACCATAAGGTGACATATTACCATCACTATTATCTATAGTTATGGATAAACCACTTTCTAAAGATTTACAATTAAGTATAGCATTTGGAGTATAAGTATTTGTAGTACCACTTAAAATATGATTTCCATGTGCTACAGTATAATAAAAATTACTTATACTATATTCATTACTATTACTATTTATAGCAGATAAGTAATTTATTTTTATAGTATCATAAGCTACAGAAGAAACAAATACTGCCTGATTAAAGACTTTATTATTTGTTATTGATGGTGATTGAGTAGTTGTTGTACTCGTTTTCTTTTTACAGGATATAGCTAATAATATAGCTGTTCCTAATAGTAATCTCGACATTACTTTCATGGTTTTTAGTTTTATTACTTCAAAGCCCATGAAGTAGTTTATATAAACAATCAGCGTGAGGCTAACCTACCTGTTAACCACGTCCGTCGAGAAACGCTTATACAAATAGGAAACCCCACGCCTTTACGGTGTAGACAGTTTCTTATTCATGTATAAGTTTAGGAACTTCTCGACGGTTCGGTTAACTTGAATAAGCACGCTAAATTTCAGTACAAAGATATAGTAATTTTTTATTACAAAAACTACTTAAATCTTACCTAATATCGTAACTAAGAAGGGATGTATTTTGAGCAGTAAAACAGAAAAATTTATTAAGAAAAAATCAATAGAAGGTTTGATTTTATTGGGAAAAATGAGTAACTTTGAAAAGGCAAAAAGCCGAAAATTTGTTACTAAGATAACTTAGTTGCCAATCCAAATTCTCGACCTTTCTAAGAAAGCCGTTAACATTATTATAAATCTCCTTCGATTTATTGCCAGCCTAATGTTAACGGTTTTTCTCTTTTACAAAAGTACATACCAATTCTCATTTTATACAATTTCTAAAATATTTACTACATTATTATAAAGTTTATAAACTAGATTAGTATTTATTTTACTAATCTCTTTAGTTGAAAAACTAATCGTCGTTCTATGTGCGAAGGGCAAACTTAAATAATATGTAATCATATTATCAGTTTGCGAAGGGGCTATTTAACGATAATCGG
>DATHOW010000164.1:0-7273 GCA_035484495.1 Bacteroidia bacterium
TTACACAGATATTGTGACAGGTATAAGAGCCATAAAAAATGCCAAAAAACCAGTTCTAGTACATTGCAAACATGGAGCTGACAGAACAGGATGCATTGTAGCCATTTATAGAATTATTTACTGTGATTGGACGAGAGAGGAAGCCATAAAGGAGTTTAGATTTGGTGGGTTTCATTATCATGAAAAGAGCTTTCCTAATATTTTACGCTTGGTAGAAACTGTAGATATAGAAAAGCTAAAAAAGGATATTGGGCAATAATTTTAAAACAGAATTAGTTATATTTGCTTATATCATTTAGCAATTAGATTCAGAGCGTATGAGCGATAAAAAATTTATGCAAGAAGCCATTGAGCTTTCTGTAAACAATGTTAAGTCGGGCAAAGGTGGGCCATTTGGCGCAGTAGTAGTAAAGAATGGAAAAATAATTGCACGAGCAGCAAATAGTGTTACCAGTAGTAACGACCCAACTGCCCACGCCGAAGTAAATGCCATACGCGAAGCCTGCAAAGTTTTAAACACATACCAATTAAACGGTTGTGAAATTTACACCAGTTGTGAGCCATGCCCGATGTGCCTAGGTGCCATTTATTGGGCACGCCCCGATAAAGTATATTATGCCAATACAAAATTAGATGCCGCCGCTATAAATTTCGATGACGATTTTATTTATCAGGAAATTACAAAACCATTAGATAAACGCGAAATGAAATTTATTCAACTATCGCGCGAAGAGGCCTTAATTGCTTTTGATGAATGGAAAAAGAAAATTGATAAAATAGAATATTAGTTTCTGTTACTCGTGCCTTGCACCTTCTCTTACCTTAAATACATGCAACACTTGCGGAAATAAAGCCTGCATGCTTTCGGTAACGCCTTTTACTGAGCCTGGTAAAGTCAGCACCAAGGTTTTACCTGTAAAACCTGCAAGCCCCCGCGATAGCATGGCATAAGGTGTGCGGTCTTGTCCGTAATTTCTCGATGTTTCCATAATGCCTGCTATTTCTTTTTCCAATAAAGGTTTTACGGCTTCGGGTGTTACATCGCGTAAAGAAAGTCCGGTGCCGCCTGTGCTGATAATTAAATCAATTCCGGCAGCACAACATTTTTTTATTTGGTTTTGAATTTCAGTTATTTCATCAGATACGATATAATAATCAACTGATGTAAAATTGTAAGCTTTTAATTTTTCTACAATATGTTTGCCCGATACATCTTCACTCTTTTTTGCCGAAACAGAATCTGATACAACCAACACGGCAGCTTTTAAGTTTTGCCCATCTATTTTCAAATCCGATTTGCCGCCTTTTTTATTCAACAACTTAATCGTGCTTATTTCAATGCCCTTATCAATAGGCTTTAACATATCGTACATGGTAAGTGCCACTACCGATACGCCATGCATGGCCTCAACCTCTACACCCGTTTTGTAAATGGTTTTTACTTCCATTTCAATAAACACTTCCAGATTTTTTATTTCGTAACGCACCGCTGTAAATTCAATTGGCAGCGGGTGGCAATCTGGAATCATATCACTCGTTCTTTTCACCGCAAACAAGCCTGCTGTTTTTGCCATTTCAAAAACATCGCCTTTGGGCACGGTTTTATTTACAATGGCATCTATTGTTTTTTGATTGCTCACTTTTACAATAGCCTGTGCTGTTGCCTGCCTAAGTGTATTTGTTTTATGTGTTATATCAACCATTTTTATCTGCGTATTTGTTATTCACTTTCCAAAGATGTGTTCCGTCTTCTAAAATTTCTTTACCCCAAATGGGCACGCGCTCTTTTATTTGTGTTACAATATCAGCGCAGGCAGTAAACACTTCATCGCGGTGCATTGCAGATACAAAAACAAACAGAGATATCTCACCCGACTTAACCAAACCAATGCTATGGTGTATGTGCATGCAGGTAAGTTTATATTTTGCAAAGGTTTCTTCACGTATCGCATGAAATTCTTTCTCGGCCATTTCCTCGTAAGCACTATAATCTATCGCTACGACTTCTTTATCCTCTTTTTTATCACTCCGCACCTGACCTAAAAAAATAGTGTGCGCACCAATGCTAGTTTTACTGCTATGCTTGTTTATAGATGTTGCAATAAATTCGCCGCCTATGGCACCTTGTTGTATCACCTTATGTACTTTGTGTTTTTTCTCTTCCATCTTAACCTCCGGCGTAGGGTGGCAGAAATGCTATTTCATCCCCATTATTTAAATTTCTTTTTTCACTAATCACTTCTTTATTTACAGCTACTCTGTATGTTCTGTTTTTTAGTGCAGGATATTTTTCTACCATCCACTCCGTTAAAGATTGCGTATCGCTCATATTCTGCACAGCAATTTTATTTGCTCCTGCAACCTCCACCAACTCCCCAAAAAACAAAATACTTATTTCCATTTCTTCATTTAAAAATTAGGTAGCACATGTACTTCGACTAATTCGCCTTCGGCAACATTTTCTTTATCCGCGGGTAAATATATAAAAGCCCCGGCACCCGCCATCGATTTCATTATAAACGATTCTTGTCCTTCTAAGGGCATCACTCCATTACCGGTAATTTCAGCTTTTAAAAAATGTGCCAAGCCTTTTTTCTTCACCATATTTTTTAGCGCAGGCAATTCTGCCGAATTCAAAAATATACTTTCCTTCCCTTGCATAATTCGTAGTGCAGGATAAACATATTCGTAAAAACAAGTTAGTGCCGATGCAGGGTTACCCGGTAATCCAAACACAAAACAATTCTTGTTTTTACCAAAGTATAAAGGTTTACCCGGTTTTTGTGCTACTTTATAAAACAAGGTTTCGGTTTTAGTTGAGTCCATCACCTCTTTCACAAAATCATAATCACCTACCGAAATTCCTCCCGATATCAATAATAAATCTGTATCCACAATTGCCTTCGCAACACAAGCATTCAATTTTTCTTTTTCATCTTTTACAAAATATAAGACATCCACTTTTAAGCCCATCATTTGCAAAGCTCCCTGCAATGCAAACGAGTTAGATTCATACACTTTCCCCATCGCTAAATCACTCCCCACCGTTTGCAATTCATTGCCGGTTACAATCAAAGTAATTTTTGGTTTTGCATAAACAACTAACTCAGCTAAACCAAGCCCGCTTAAAAAGCCAAGTATAGCAGGGTTAATAACCGTTCCTTGCGGTAAAGCCAGTTCTCCTTTTTTTATTTGCACACCTGCCTTACGTATATGTTCTCCTTGTTTTAATTCAGCTTCCGTAAATTGTATGTTATCTCCGGTTCTTGTTATTCGCTCTTGCATAATCACACAATCACTTCCTGCGGGCACCATGGCCCCTGTAAAAATTCGTACTGCTTCTCCTTTTTTCAATTCAATTTTACAATTATCTCCTGCCTTCACTTCGCCAACAACTTTCCAGGTTTTATCCTCTAACAACCTCACCGCATATCCATCCACGTTCGACTGATTAAACGGTGGCAAATCCAACGGAGCAAAAACATCCTCTGCCAACGTAGAACCCAAAGCATCAGCAAGCTGCACAGTATGCGTTTTCGCTAATGCAAAAACATGTTGTGTTATAATTCCTTTTGCTTCTTCTACGCTAATCATTAAATAAAAATAAGTTTAAAAGCTGCCACTAAAAGCACGGCAGCTAATACATTTCGTAAAGTTGTGTTGGTAGCTTTTTTACTTCCCCAATAAGCTCCTAAAAAGCCGCCTGCTATGGCAACGGCTATCCATAAAAAAACTTCGGTGGGTAAATTAATGCCTTGCTTAAATAAACCAATCATTCCTGCTATGGAGTTCACCACAATAAATAAGGCCGATACTGCAGATGTCTCTTTCAAGTTCCCCCAATTAAAAATCAAAATTATAGGGCTTAAAATTATCCCTCCTCCAATTCCAATCATTCCACTTAAAAAACCTAAGGCAGCACCAATTATTAATCCGGTAATAAGCGGCACTTGTTTTGTTTCGCTGTTTCCTTTTTTATTAAACACATCCACAATTCTAAGTATGGCAATTAGTAAACAAATGCCCAAAATGCGTTTGTACCAGGTGGGGTCTAACACCACAAATGAGCCCGCATAGGCCATCGGAACCGATAAAATTGCAAAAGGATAAAACAGCCCCCACTTAAAATATCCCTGTTTATAATAATGATAAAAAGAAATCGAAGCCACAAAAATATTCAGCAGCAAAGCCGATGGTTTAATCAGCGTGGCACTTATCCCCATCAAAGTCAGCACAGCTATATAACCACTGGCACCACCATGCCCCACGGTCGAGTAAAAAAACGCGACAATAAAAAGTAAAAATAAAATTTCAAGTAATTCGCCCATCTCTTATAAGTAACAAATTTAGAAAATAATTTAGCCCCTCACCTACTATATATGTGTTAACTTTGATGCCGCAAAATGGCCGCAACTCAACTATATGACACCTTCGGGCGTTTACACAATTACCTGCGTATTTCACTGACTGATGCCTGTAACTTGCGTTGTGCCTATTGCATGCCAAACGAAAAAATTGCCGTTACCCCTTCTGCCAAATTAATGCAGGTTGATGAAATCATTAGCATTGCCAGCACCTTTGCAAAACTGGGCGTTACAAAAATTCGCCTTACAGGTGGCGAGCCCCTTATGCGTAAAGATGCCGCACAAATCATCCTCCAACTCTCAAAACTTCCTGTCGAGCTTAGTATTTCTACCAACGCTGTTTTAGTTAATGAGTTTATCGATGTTTTTAAACAAGCCAACATTAAAACCATAAACGTAAGTTTAGACACACTTAATGCCGACGAATTTCAGGCTATTACCAAGCGTGGCGATTTTCAAAAAATCATCTCCAACATTAATTTACTGCTCACCAATCAGTTTAAGGTAAAAGTAAACATGGTAGTTATTAAAGGGGTAAACGAGCACGCCATCCTCAACTTCATTAACTGGACAAAAGATTTTCCGCTCGATATCCGCTTTATCGAATTTATGCCCTTTGAGGGTAACGCCTGGTTACGCGATAAAGTTTTTTCCTACCAACAAATGTTAGACGTTATTGCTACGCAATACACATTCCAAAAAATTGCCGACGAGCCCTCCGATACCGCAAAAAAATACCGCGCCACAAATCACCTGGGTACTTTTGGTTTTATAACCACCGTTACCGAGCCTTTTTGTGGCACTTGTAATCGCCTGCGCTTAACCGCCGATGGTAAAATGAAAAACTGTTTATTCTCTCAAACCGAAACCGATATACTTTCTGCTTTTCGCAACGCACAAAATATCGAGCCTCTAATTCTCTCTTGTCTTGCCGATAAAAAAGAAGCCCTTGGTGGTCGTTTCGATTTCGAAAACATCGAGAACCGCAGTATGATAAAAATTGGTGGTTAAAATAATTAAGAATGGCTTGTAAACTTTGTAATAATCCTGTCGCAGACCAAGAGAATTCTCATATAATTCCTTTTTCTCTTATAAAAACAATGGTTACTCCAGGAGAAAAGGGGCGTACAGAAAAAGATGTTTCCTTTGATTTATCCTTGACGGGAACAACTTGTTATTTTTTCGGTAGAGATTTAAGAGAAGACGAAATTTACGAATTATTAGGAAGAGATTTAACGGAAGAAGAAATAGCACAAAATTCGAATCCTTTTACAGTTGATAATCTCCTTTGCACAAGCTGTGAAAAAAAATTCGGTAGATTAGAATCTCTTTATTCTAAATTACTGGCGAAGAAAATATCAGAAAATCAAAATGACTTTATTGAATTAGACCACACTAATTCCTTACTCTTAAAAGTATTTATTTACTCTATTATTTGGAGATTAGGTGTTTCAAACTATAATGGCTATTCTATTCATGAATCTATCTTATCAAGATTATCAGTAATACTACAGCAATGCTTATCATTAGATGAAAGTGAAATAATTTCTAAGGTAAAAGAAAATAAGGTGTTAATTCAAGATCATAAAGTATCGATATCGTATTTTAATAACATTGATCATCCAAAGACAAGATTTGTTTTTTTTGATTTGGGTAGAAAAAACCCAAATTATTACTTTTTTAACGGCTTGATAGTAGTTTTCTACTACAAAAAAGGGACTTTATTAAAAAAAGGGAACAGTTTTTTTGGCTTAGAAAAATTATTTGATAGAAAAACAATTTACAAAACTGAAAACACAATTCTTTTTGCCAGTAACGAAAATATTGTTCTTAAAGGAGTTAATGAAATGGCCAGTATAATTGCTAAAGCAGATATTTTAAAATTTAAAAAAGACTTTGAAGAAATTTTTTTTCGCATTAAAAATAAAGTCCCCAATATAAAAATTGTACGAGATTATTTAACCGAACTATTAAGTGACGATTATGAATATATTGACAAGTACAGTGTAACTAGAATAGTTAGCTTAATTAAAAAACATTGTATTTAAACTTATTCCCCCTTCGCACCGTTTTCAATCCAGCAAGCAATGGCATCTCGTTCCTCTTGCGTAATGCCGGTTTTATTTCCTTGTGGCATGGTCTTCGTAATTACAGCGCGTTGGTTTATACGCTCGGCATATTTTAAAATATTTTCTTTGGTATCAAACATAATATTGTTGGGTGCAACCTTTTGCACATCATCGGTAGGGTTAGCCGAGTGGCAGGCCACACAGCGTTTTTGTATAATTTCATTCACTTCGTTAAACGTAACCGCTTTATCATTTTTACAAACCGATTTTGGTATCGGGCGTGTAATAAAGGCCAGCGATATAATCAGCACAATGCCAATAGGCAATATCCAAACCGATTTCTCGCCTTTCTCTTTCAGGTTTAAATAATGTTTTATTAAAGCACTGGCAATGGTTAAACCCATCAGCACCATCCAGTTAAACGCACTTCCGTAGGTACTTGGGAAGTGATTGCTAATCATAATAAAAATAACCGGCAGCGTAAAATAGTTATTGTGTAGTGAACGCAGCAATGCTTTTTTACCCAGCGTTGGGTCAACAGGTTTGCCTTCTTTGGCTGCGTTCACCATCGCTTTTTGCCCCGGTATAATTATCCTGAAAACATTGCCAGCCATCAGCGTACCCAGCATAGCACCCACATGTATATAAGCAGCCCTGCTGCTAAACACGTGCGATAGAAACCAGGCCACCGCCGATATAAAAATTAATAGTATAACCGATAACAACACCTGATGCTTCGCCAAAAATGATTTGCACAGCGTATCATAAACCAACCAACCTACTAACAAAGTACCAATGCCAATGCTAACGGCCTCGCCTTGTGTAAGATCCATCACACTT
>DATHOW010000165.1:0-18333 GCA_035484495.1 Bacteroidia bacterium
TTTGCTTGCCTGTTCGTGAATTTTCTTCAACATAGCTGCATTTTCTTCGCCATGATTTTCAGCCGCAGAAATTAAACGCGCTATTGATTTGTGGTCTCTTTCTTTAAGATGCGCAACCTCTCCGTTTAATTTAATGCTAGGGTCGTAGTCAGATTGCTGAAGCAAATCATTTATCATGCCTTGTAAACCAAGCGAACGTCCATCGTCCGGACTATAAATTCTGGTAATGCCGTATTTGTGTAACTCTTCAATTTCGGTAGGTAAAATAACACCGCCACCGCCGCCAAATATTTTAATGTGCGAGCAACCGCGTTCTTTCAATAAATCGTACATGTATTTAAAATACTCAACGTGTCCGCCTTGGTAACTGGTAATGGCAATAGCATTGGCATCTTCTTGTATAGCGCAATTAACCACATCCTGTACCGAGCGGTCGTGCCCTAAATGTATAACCTCAGTGCCGCTGCCCTGCATAATGCGGCGCATAATATTAATGGCGGCATCGTGCCCGTCAAAAAGTGCTGCTGCGGTAACAATGCGTATTTTATGTTTTGCCTGATACGGTTTTGCTTCAATCATCATAGTCAATGAAATTTCGTGAGCGGCTAATTTACGAAATTTAGCCTGCCGAAATTTTGATTTAGACCAAAATATTTATTTGCACTACAACCCTGTTTTATAAGCAATTTGATGCTATATTTAGTGCTACAAGAAATACTATTTATGAAGTTATTTTTACCGGCTATCTTATTAAGTACCATTAGTTTGTTTGGACAACTCGGTTTAGTTTACCCAAAAGCAACTCAATCAAATCAAACCGATACTATTTGGGGTAAGGTGGTAAGCGACCCTTACCGATGGATGGAGAATATAACTTCGCCCGAAGTAGCAACTTGGCTTGATGAAGAGAAAAAACTTTCGGAAGGTTATACCAAAAAAAACTTTGAGTTAATGAAGGATTATTTAGTTAAATATTCCTACACCAATTACAAAACCATTAATAAACAGGGAAAATATTATTTTTCGTATGCCGTAAGTGATGCAAGCGAAACGGCTTCACTTTATTATAAGGAACACACGTATGGCAATGCTATATTATTATTTAATCCCAACTTTCTCGATAAAAAAACACCTATCAATATAGCCGGTATTAATTTATCAGCCGATGAAAAAACGTTGGCACTTGCTTTATCTAAAAAAGGCGGTGATTGGGAAACCATTCGGTTTTTAGACATGGAAACAAAAAAACTACTGGATGATACAATTAGTTTTGTTAAGTATAGTGGCTTGCATTGGTATAAGGATGGAGTTTTTTATGTAAAATATGGTGTAAGAGATACTAAAGAATCTTTTACAGGAACTACTGCAGGAAGAACTTTATTTTATCATAAACTAGGAACCAAGCAATGGGAAGACGTGTTGGTTTACAGGCCAAGTAACACACACGGCGATTTTAATTTTGAAGTTACGCCCGAAGAAAAATATTTGATTTTATATAAGGATACCCTTATTAATAAAACAACAACCATACAAGTATCAGCAGTTGAATTGCACAGCAGGTCTAAATTTGATTTTAAGATTTTTATAAGTGTTATTTCAAAAAAATACCCGGGCTTTAATGTGCTTGGCGAGTTAAATGGAAAACTATTGGTAAAATCTACTTTTAATGCGCCGAGTGGTGCTATTTATGGTTACAACCCTAACGAAGTAAATAAAAAAGAAATACTGGTACCCGCTTATAAAGAAAAGTTAGAGCATACTGAAATTGTAGGCAATAAATTGTTAACCGTTTATAGTAGCGATTCATCTTCATCGGCATATATCCGAGATTCTACCGGAAAAATTGTAAGTTATTTAACCACCCCTACCGGGTATAAATTTAATCGGTTTTCGTACTCTAGTTCAGATAATATGCTGTTGTGTTCTTTCTATTCGTTTTACGCTCCACCAACTATATACCAATATAATTTAACAACCTATAAAGCAGAACAATTGGGCGAAACCTATTTGAATCATAATATAAAAGATTATATAACGCGTAAAGTATATTATTATTCAAAAGATAGCACACTGGTGCCTATGTACATAACCCATAAAAAGAAATTAAAATTAGATGGCAACAACCCAACCTTATTATATGGTTATGGTGGTTTTGGTATAAGCATGAATCCGTCTTACGATGCGGCTCATATTATTTTTATGCAAAGCGGTGGTGTACTTGCTACACCTTGTTTACGTGGTGGTGGCGATTTTCCCGGTTGGCACGAACAGGGGATGAAACTAAAAAAACAAAACACCTTTGATGATTTTATTGCAGCAGCCGAATATTTAATTGCCAATAAATATACTAATCCAACTAAAATAGCGGCTATGGGTGGCTCTAATGGTGGGCTTTTAGTGGGTGCTACTATGCTGCAACGACCTGATTTGTTTAGGGTAGTAGTTTCTCAAGCGGGTTTACTTGATATGATACGGTTTAATTTATACAACATAGGTTACCTGTGGGAGAAAGAATACGGCAAAGTAAAAGATTCTATAAGTTTTGTAAACCTGCTAAAATACTCGCCTGTACACAATGTAAAACAAGGCGTTAATTATCCGTCAACTTTATTGGTAGCATCTGATAATGATGATAGAGTAAACCCGTTTCACTCCTTTAAATTTTTAGCTGAGTTGCAAGCTAAAGGAAGTAGCACACACCCCTATTTATTATATTACGAAAAAGATGGAGGGCATAGCGGTAGCATGGTATCCGAAAACTATACAAACACCAGAACGTATATTTATTGTTTTATATTTAAAGAGCTGGGCATGGAAAAGAAAATAGAATGGGGCGATTAACCCATTTTATTCTCATCTATATTTGCAGGTAATTTAAACCTGCTTTACTTCAACTAAATTATTTTTTGTATTATAGCTTAAAATTTCCTGTATGAAAAAATTGGGCTCCTCGTTAAATAACCTATATATAGCATTAAGCACACTTTGTTTTTTAGTATCGCAAACCGTTTTTGCACGTGCAGGTGGCGGAGGCGGTGGCCATAGTGGAGGTGGTGGTCACAGTAGCGGAGGTTATAGCGGCGGCGGTTTTTACAGCACGGGTACCGGTGGTGGTGGAGGTTTAAATACAGGCACCATTATTATCATAATTGTGGTTGTTATTATATACTTATATCTTAAAAAAAGTGGTAAACTCGGAGGTCTTTCAGGTGGCGGCGATGATGGCGATGAAGAAATACAAAGCATGCCCGATAAACCTTTACCCGAAGGTTTAGATAAAGAAAAAATAAAATCATCTTTTTTAAGCATACAAGATGCCTGGCAAAAAAAAGAATTAAAAAATGTACGCAAATGGGTGTCTGATGGCGTGTATCAGCGTTTTAATGCTCAGTTTGCTATGATGAATAAACTAGCGCAAACAAATAAGCTTACCAATATAAAAGTAGATGCCATTAAATTGGCCAATGCAGGGGTTGATGGGCATTACCAAACGGCTGATGTGGCAGTTAGCTTTACCATGGATGATGAATTTATAAGCGAAAAATATCCATCATTCAATCAAAAATTCAGAGGCGAAAGTGCTATGGAGTTTTGGACGTTTATAAAACGTAACGATGCGCAGCAAAACAAAAACTTATACAACGATAATAATTGCCCTAACTGCGGTGCTATGTTTGATGTAAGCATGGGAGAGATTAGTCGTTGTAGTGCCTGCGGTACACTTACCAATAATGCCAGTTACGATTGGGTGTTAAGCGAAATTACCCAACAAGATGATTATAACGGCGGCACTAATTTTAGTAAACTGGGCGAATTACAAGAGCTTACCAAACACGATAATTTATTTTCGGTACAGCGCATAGAAGATGTGGCGTCAAACGTGTTTATGCAAATAATGGAAGTTCTGTCGGGCGCACCTGAGAAAAAATTAACTCGTTTTGCCGATGCCGAAACCACTCAAACTATTTTAGCACATAAAAAAGAGCTGGGCAATTTTATATTCGACCGACTTTATTTAAACGATGTTGATTTAGTGGATTTCAACACCAATAACGAAAGACTGAATTTAATTTTCTCGCTAAAAGCAACCTACCAACGTGTACAAGCCGGCGAAAAACTTAAGTTGATAGATAGCGATATGATTACAAAGCATTACGCCATTGTACTATCTAAAAACATAAAAGCCTTGCAAACTGCTGAAAAAGAAACCGTGTTTAGTTACGAGTGTGCAAACTGTGGTGCACCTTTTACCGATACCACTAACGATGTTTGTCCATATTGCAGCGCTGCCATTATTGATTTTAACCGCAACTGGGTGCTTACATTTTTTAAAATGAGCTAACCAATATTAAATAATTTATTAGACTAAACTAAAAACCTCATGAAAAAAACACTACTTATTTTTTTACTTATATCTTCTTTTTTTACAGTAAGTGCACAGCATAAAAATTCAAATGATAGCACACGCATCTTAAAAAAGTTAGGGAGGCTAAATGGCGATGAGATTTATTATAACCCCAGGGCCACAAAAAAACTACAACTTTCAACGGTTTCAAAAAAAGGCTCGCATAATAATAGTGTGATGTCTTCAACATCTTGCAATGGCTGGATACCAAGAGATTCTTCGTTTCACGTAGTACCTTTTGATGGTTCGGGTACAAGCTCTACTATACCCACAGCCCCAAATTACGCTAACGATGATTGGTCTACCTACGGTATGACTTTACCCTTTAACTTTTGTTTTTATGGAACTAATGTAGGAAACGGAAACGACTCGTTATATATTAATAACAACGGAAATATTTCTTTTGGCGCTCCTTATTCAACCTATTCGGCGATTGCCTTTCCGAGTAATCAATATGTAATGATAGCTCCATTTTGGAGTGATGTGGATACAGATAGTGCCGGTAGTAGATATGTATGGTATAAAATGACATCAACCTATTTAATTATTCAGTGGGATAGTGTTGGGTATTATGATGCACATGCTGATAAAAGAAACACCTATCAGCTAATTATTACTGACGGAAACGACCCTATACTGCCTAGCGGAAATAATATTTCGTTTAGTTATGGCGATATGCAATGGACTACCGGCGATGCTTCGGGTGGATCAGGTGGCTTTGGTGGATCTCCGGCTACTGTTGGAATAAACAAAGGCGATAGCGTTAATTATATTCAGGTAAGTTTGTTTGATAATAACGGTAGTACTTTTACTAACCCAAGCGGAACACCTAATGCAAGTGGTGTAAACTGGCTCGATTACAAATCGTTTTATTTTAATGCTTGTGGTTCGGGTAACAACATTGCCCCGCTTGCTACAAGTGGCTTATCTCCTTGTGGTGAAGATACTTTAACTATTTGCGCCGCTGGCGATTCGCTTATACAAACCGTTAATTTTATTGGGCCAGAACCTGCACAAACAGTAAGTATAATAGCTACGGGTTTAGGTGCTTTAGCCGGAAAAGTTTCGGTAATAAATTCGGCACCTGGTTCAAGTGCTTCCTTAGCTTATATGATACATACAACGGGCTTAACTGCAGGTTTTTATACCATAACCGTAACCGGAACTGATAATGGTACGCCTGTTTTAAGCACTACGTTAACGTATATTGTTCACATATTAAATGCCGCAATTCCAAACCCGGCTATAACAGTAAACCCTTTGATAACGTGTGGCTCAACACCTGCCACAATTACTTTAAGCAATAACAGTAGTTATAATAGTTACACCTGGAGCACTGGTGCAACAACTTCTTCAATAAGCGTAGCTGCTACAAGTACAGTATATGTAACTGTTACAAAAAGTGGTTGCTCAAAAACAGGCTCGGCTGTAGCACAAATTTATTCAAACCCAAATCCTACTATTAATGGAGCTTTAAATATTTGTCCGCCAAGTACGGGTACTACATTGTTTGTTACGCAGCCAATAACAGGTGGCACAGCACCTTTTGTTTATAGTTGGGATGGCGGCACTTCTACAAGTTACTCACTTGCTGCGGGGCCTGGTATACATTCGGTTGTGGTAGCTGATGCACATGGTTGTGTGGGCTCGGCATCTATTACAGTTACAACAAGCACAGCTGTGGTAAACCCGGTAACTATATCATCATCGGGTAATTTTTGTACAACAGGTAATTTAGTTCTTTCTTCATCTATTACAAATGGTACTTCTTATTTATGGTCACCGGGTGGCGGAACAAGCTCAACATTTACAGCAACAACTGCGGGCACATATAGTTTGGCGGTAAGCATTAATGGTTGCAATACTTCTACTACTTATTCTTTATCAAGTCCTATAACACCAACTATAACCCCTACAGGCAATATGTTTTTTTGTGTTGGCTCTAGCACAACGCTAACAGCAACTGCAAACCCGGTTGGTACATATTCGTACACGTGGTTTAACGGAGCTACAGCTTTAGGCAGCAACACAACACAAGTAATAGATACAGCAAGTAATGTGTTTACCGTAACAGGTATAAATAATAACACACAATGCCGCAGCACAACAACGTTTACTGTAATAAGCTACAACAATCCTACAGCATCCGTTAATGGAAATAACACTATTTGCGCTTCTAAACCACACGATTTGTTAACTGCAATCCCTAATGGTGCAAACGGACCATACACATACTCTTGGACACCAAGTGCAGTTAGCACACAAACATTAGATGCAACTAGTGCACATACATATAGTGTAGTGGTTACCGATAGTAAAGGCTGTAAAGTAACTGCAACTAAATTAGTTAAGTTAAGTAACCCTGCTTTACACATGTTGCCATATTATGTATGTCCGAGTCAATCAGTTGTTATGACTGCACATGGGTCTGGCACACTACCGCTTGCCTACACATGGTACCCGGGCGCGCTTGTTAGTACAACTTATACTGCCGCTACAGCAGGCACCTATAGTGTTGCTATGACGGATGCCTATGGCTGTAAAGATTCTATTACTGTAAGTGTTATACAAAACCCCAAACCGCATGCAAATTTTTCAATTAATCCTGCATCTCCCGAAGATAATGTGCCGATAAGTTTTTCTGATATATCAACTATTGTAGCACCCGATTCATTAATATGGGATAGCTGGAATTTTGGTGATGGTGATACAGTTTCGGCAAACCAAAACCCTGTACACACCTACACAACCGGCGGCACGTATACGGTTACATTAGTGGTAGAAAACCAAGAAGGATGTTTTGATATTTTTGTAAAAAATATAGTTATTGAATATGCTATTATTGCACCTAACATTATTACACCTAATGGCGATGGCTTAAACGAATTTTTAGCGTTTAAAAATTTGCAGTATTATAAAAATAATAAACTGTGGATTTATAACCGTTGGGGTACCAAAATATTTGAAGATGACGATTATAAAAATAACTGGACCGGCAAAGACCATAGCGATGGCACCTATTTTTATATTTTAGAAGTGCCCGAAAAGCACAAAACATTTAAAGGATTTTTTGAGAGTATAAAATAAGGTTTAGCCTACCCATTAATTTAAAAATTAAACGGCTACCTTTGCGCCCATGCTTCTTAAAACCATAGATAAATACATTTTAAAAAAATTTATCGGCACCTTTATTTTTTCTATCCTACTAATTATTTGCATTGTTGTTATTTTCGATATTTCTGAAAAAATAGACAACTTTATTCATGCCTCAATGCGTGAAATTATTTTTGACCACTATTTAAACTTCATCCCGTTTTTTGCCAACAAGCTTAGCCCTTTATTTGCTTTTATTTCGGTTATTTTTTTTACATCAAAAATGGCAACCCGTTACGAAACAGTTGCTATACTAAGCAGCGGCATAACCTACCGCAGGTTTTTACGCCCCTACATTATTGGGGCAGGTTGTATAGCATTAACATCGTTGTATTTAAGCCATTTTGTAATCCCAAAAGCAAACAGACACAAACAGGCTTTTGAGGATAAGTACATCAATCAGCACTATCAAACCACAGACAGAAACATACACCGTCAGTTAGGTAACACGGTAATTTATATGGAAAGTTATTCGGATGGAGATAAGCGGTGTAACAGATTTACCTTAGAAAAAATTAAAAACTTTCAGCAATATTATATGCTTAATGCCGATTGGACACAATGGGATACCGCCAAAAAAAAATGGATAGCCTATAATTATTATGAGCGCATTATGCATACAGATAGCGCGCAAAAAAACTCAGCTAAACGCTATACCGAAGAATTAAAATTTGGACAGCAAAAAGAACTTGACATAAATTTTAAACCCATTGATATGGGGCGTGTAGAAAGTAAAGTAGAGGTTATGACTTACCCCGAACTAAAAAAATACATTACCGAAGAAACTGAAAAAGGCTCAAGTGGCATAGAGCGTTTTGAAGTGGAGAACTATATGCGCACTGCTTTTCCGTTTTCTACATTTATTTTAACTATTATTGGTGTTTGTATTTCATCGCGGAGAGTGCGTGGTGGCATAGGTTTACACTTGGCTATGGGTTTATTGTTAGCAGCATCTTATATGTTGTTTTCGCAAGTATCATCTACCTTTGCCATTAATGGGTTAATGTCGCCCTTTATAGCTGTTTGGATACCAAATGTATTGTATGGTGTTGTTGCTTTTTATTTATACCGCACCGCACAAAAATAAAATAGGTTGTATTATAGAATAACGTAGATAGATTTCTCTCTGTGGTCGAAATGACAAGAGATAATAAAAACCTACATTATCCTATAACAGCACCAAAAATTACTCTTTTATTAATTTCTTAATACTATAACCTTCGGTAGATTTTATTTTTAAGATGTAAATTCCGGCTTGTAAATCGGCCACCGGTATAATTGAATATTTGTTTGCATCGTTATACTGAAAACCTCTTACCAAATTACCCAGTATATCAAACACTTCGATGGTTACATTTTTTTGTGTTTCGGTAAACTCTATATACACATTGCTGTTTGCAGGGTTAGGATATAATTTTACATCTAACTGCGGCATTGTATTTTGTTTAATGCCTACGGTTGACAAATTTAAACACGATGGAAAATGGTTGTTATCAAACCAATGTTTTACACGCTTGTTATCTTGTACCATGCGCGGTAAAATACAAGTGTTGCTATCTAAACAGTTAACGGTATCCTGAGAGAAAATCAAAGCCCAATCAACCTCATAAACACCACCGGGTTGCATAGTAAAGGGCCCAATGTTTGTCAGAAAGCGTCTATCACCTGGTAAATTTGTAGCTTGTGTTTCTGTCCAACCTGTGCTGCCATAACCTGTTGGCACTATTGGATTTGCTATAGAGCCACCTAAACCAATGCCATAGGGGTCTGAGTTACCCGGATACATAAACTTACAAGCTGTGCCACCTGCTGTTAAACCTTGGTTGCCGTAAGTTATAGGAGTGCCATTTTCCCATTTAGAGGTCATTAAATTGTAGTAGGCAGCATATCCATTACTTACGGGCGGATTGCCATTTACAGCACTTCCGGTGTTGTTATAATAACTTAATCCACCTTGCAAGCATTTTTCGTTTGGCTCATCAATCACACCATTGTTGTTGTTGTCTTTTCCATCATTAGCAGTTGCCATTGGGCCGTTAAGTATATTGCAGGCAAAGGCAGGTAGTGCATCATGATAACCAATGCCCTGGCTAAAATCTTCATCATAATTATCTCCGTTATACGTGTAGCCAAAATTATTCATTACATCACAACCAAAATAATCATCTTGCCAGTTACCTAAATCAGAATCTATCCATCCCGATACGTAACAACTATCATATTTTTTTTGCGAACGATTAAATATTTTATAATTATAAAATGTAGTGTTGTTTAACACCATGTTGCTATCTGTAATGCCTGGGCAAGTAAAAGCATAAGCACTTGCATGCACTTCTACACCAAAAGGCTGCCCTCCTGTTTCGCCGTGATGACCAAAATTATCATTAAACACATGCCAAATCATTTGGTCTCCTTTTATATCCGGATAATCGCCATCATGTATAGGGTCGTAAATGCCATTGTGGTTTACATCAATATAGGGTGCCATTTTACGTGTGTAATTGCCTGTGCCATGTGCAGGCCAGTTTAGTATGTTTACAGCCGGCACAAAGCTGCCGTTTTGCACATTGCCTGCGTTAAAGTTGTAAATAAAATTAGCAATGTCATAACGATTTATTTTCCAAACGTAGCTATATGCATTAGTAGTAGCTGTATCTATGGTAGCGTTTAATGTATCAAGCGGGCCCGGCCAATAATCCATTCCGTTTTGTCGGTAAGTCATAGCAGCTGTATGTAATGTATTGTTGTTATAGCCGCCTAACCAAAAAGCAGATGCGAACAAGGGTTTAGTATTTTTTTGTTTAGGTACAGCATAACCCGATACACCTGAAGCATAATCCCAATGAGCATCGGCGTTATCAAGAATAATAGCGCATACATTGTTAATGTCTAATAAAGCCCTTGAGCCGGCATAAGAATCGCATCCACCATTGTTACCTTTGTAAATAGTAGTATCTATATAACTTACAAATGCATGGAAAGGACTGGTGCTTCCTGCTGAAAACATTTTATTTAAAGTGTAATCGTACTGATTTAAAGCACCGCCTGTACCTGGCCAAAAAATAGCTTTTCCGCTATTAAATATTTCCATTGTGCTTAGGTTTCCTCCTAAAATGTAAACTCCACCTAAGGGGCCTTTACAAATGGAGCCAATGTTTGTAGGTGTTTTTATAGCTGCAGCACCACAAGTTAATTGCTGAAGCGTAGGCCAACCACCTATAAAATTAAATAAACTAGTAAAGTTTATATTGTCATATCTAATAGCACCATTAGTAGCAGTGCCAATCCATTTAATGTTTTGTGGGTCTATATAAATACAGTTTACTTTTGCATTAACTCCATTTAAAATAGTGTAAAATGTAAAATGCGTGCCTGTAAATTTTTCTAAACCATATTGGTTTCCAAGCCAAATAGTGTTGCTGTTTTCAACGGCAATGCAATAAACGCTGTCAGATTTCATGCCGTTATTGGCGTGGTTAAAGTTTGTAAACGTGGTACCGTTAAATACACTTAAACCATGTTTTGTGCCTACATATACTTTTCCATTTCCGCAGGCTACAGAAATTATAGTGTCGCTAACTATGTTTGAGTTTACAACATTATAGGTTGTATATGTTGTTCCATTATATTTAACCAAACCCGAATCGCCACCAATCCACAGGTTGTTTTGTGCATCAACTGCAAGGGCATTTACTTTTCTTCCGGGTATATGAGGAAAAGTGTCCCAGGCTGTGCCGTTAAAACGCATTAATTGCGGGCTAACACGTATGCCTGCGTTGTTATTAGTATAACCTAACCATTTGTTACCGGTGTTATCTATAACAAAGGCACTTGGCCCGTTACATAACAGGTTAGGCAAGACACTTATATTGGTTACAACCCCTGGAATTTGTGCAAACAAGTTGAAACTTACTAAAGTGATAATGATGAGTGTGTATAGTTTTTTCATGTGTATTAATTTTAGCGAAAGATACAGTGTACAAAACCCGAAAAGAAAATTCTTTACTAAACGGCTGTATAAATTTTTTAAACGGTGGGTTTTAACAATTAAACGGTTTGTTTAAAAATACAAATCCTCTGCTTTTAAGCGAAGATATTTTCTTACCGATAGGGCTGCACTTAAGCCTGATATTAGGATGCCTAAAAAAATAGTTACTAAAAATAAAATCAATAAGTAGTTTGGGTTTTGCACCACCAATAACTCGGGTATAAATTTATTAGATGCAATGATGAAAACAACCACCAGTATATCAGCTATAATGCCTGCAATTACACCGTTAATAATGCCGTTAATAATAAATGGTTTCCTGATAAACGATTGTGTGGCTCCTACCAAGTACATGGTTTTTAATAAAAAACGTTTAGAATAAATAGATAAACGAATGGTGTTATTAATTAAGGCAACAGCAATAATAATTAGTAGAGCAGAGAAAAATAAAATAATGGCACTTATTTTCTGTGTATTCTTATTTATGTTTTCTACCAGCACTTTTTGGTAAACAACCTCGCGCACAATTTTTTCTGATGCAATTTCTTTTTCAATCCAAGCCAAACTATCGGGGTTAGCGTACTCGGCTTTTATATTTGCATTAATAGAGGAGGGCAGGGGGTTAAAACCCAAAAAAGTAACAAAGTCGTCACCCGTTTTTTGCTTCATTTCTTCAGCGGCTTCTTCTTTACTTTTGTAGGCTACTGTTTTGATGTAGATGGCAGCTTCCATTGTTTTCTTTAGCTTATCAATCTCAGGCTGGGGTGCATCTTCTTTTAAATACACCTGAAAACCTACATTTTCTTTTACATGGTTTACAATTAAGCGTGCATTAATAAACACCCAACCAACCAGGGCTAATAAAAATAAAACTAAAGATAAACTCATTACCACCGTAACCGATGAAGTTTTTATTTTACTTTGCAGTGTGTTGCGCGCCATATCAAAGGCTAATGTACATTTGCTTTTTAGTTGTTTAACTTTGATAACCACGTTTTAACTAACACACAGTTGTTGAATGCCCTTGCCTAAACAAACATATACCGCACTTATAAAGCAACATGCCAAGCGTTTGGGTTTTGAATATTGTGGCATATCTAAAGCTGATTTTTTAGAAGAAGAAGCTCCGCGATTAGAAAAGTGGTTAAACAACAACATGCATGGCGAAATGAAGTATATGGAAAACTACTTTGATAAACGCTTAGACCCACGTTTGTTAGTAGATGGTGCAAAGTCGGTAGTATCACTATTACTTAATTATTACCCGGAGAAAGAACAAAACCCTGATGCGCCAAAAATTTCTAAGTATGCTTATGGAAGCGATTATCACTTTGTGATAAAAGAAAAATGCAAAACACTAATTGATATTTTAAAAGAAGAAATTGGTGATGTAAACGGACGCTGCTTTGTTGATTCTGCACCCGTAATGGATAAAGCGTGGGCACAAAAATCAGGCTTGGGCTGGGTAGGAAAAAACAGCAACCTTATTAATAAAAGCAGTGGCTCTTTCTTTTTTATTGCTGAACTAATTATTGATTTAGAACTTGAATATGATGGGCCAATAAAAGATTATTGCGGTACTTGCACTCGTTGTATAGATGCTTGTCCTACCAATGCCATTGTTGCGCCCTACGTGGTTGATGGTAGTAAATGCATTTCGTATTTCACCATTGAGTTAAAAGAAAATATACCAACTGATTACAAAAACAAATTTGATAACTGGGCTTTTGGTTGCGATGTGTGCCAGGATGTTTGTCCTTGGAATCGTTTTAGTAAACCACATACCGAATCCTTATTTAATAACAACAGCGACTTATTAGACTGGGATGCCAAACAATGGCAAGAAATAACGCAAGAAGTTTTTAGCAAAGTGTTTAAAAACTCTGCTGTTAAACGTACAGGTTTTAAAGGTTTAAAACGGAATATAGATTTTTTGAAATAATAGATTTTAAAATATCTCTGAAAAGAAACGAGGTAATAAGGCTGGTTTTAGTAGGATGGTAAATACAAAGCCAAACACCGCACCCCAAAAGTGAGCGTTGTGCCCAATGTTATCTAACTGGCGTTTGCCCATATACCAACTGTAAATTAAATACAAGCCTCCAAAACTCCAAGCAGGTATAAAAAACGGAATAAATAAAATACCCATGCCCATAGTTGGGTTAATTAAAATAGCACTAAATACAATAGCGGTAACAGCCCCGCTGGCACCAACCGATGAGTAATTGGGGTTGTCGCGTTGTTTTATAAAATCGTAAAGAGAGGAGAAAAAAATACCGCCTACATAAAGTAGAATATAATAAAATACAGCTTTTTCTTGAAAGAGCATAGGAAAATATTGTTCTTCTAATACTTGTCCGAATAAGTAAAGGGCATACATATTAAAAGCCAAATGCATATAATCGCCATGCAAAAAAGCATGTGTAAACAAACGATAATATTGTTTGTTATGAAATGTTGCGTAAGGACTAAATAAAAATTTAGTAAAAATATTTGCATCATTAAATGCCCAAAACGAAAAGGCAATGCAGGCAACTATAATAGAGGTTGTTATCATATAAAATCTGTTACAAATATACCCAATAAAAAAGGCTGCAAGTGCAGCCTTTTTTATAGATTTAGTTTTTAATTAATCAACGTTGTCATGTAAAAAAGAGTTGTTAGGTTTTATTTCCATTTTTTTGTCATCTCCTTCGCTTAATGTATAACGAGATACATTGCTTTCGGTAGAATAATTTACGTTATCTAACTTAATGTTTTGACGAACAAAAGATGGTTCTTTTTCAAGTTCATTTAAACCTTCCGACGATTTTAATTTAAAAGTAATGTCTTTCAGTTTTTTAATACGATCCTGTGCCATGCGGATGCGTTCTTCGCGCTCCAGTTTTTGTAAATCTTCAGCACTTAAGTTTTCAAGGCTTTTTGCTTCTCCTTCAACTTCGTTAGATGAAGAAACCATTTTAATTTCCATGGTCATTTCTTCTTCCGAAGAATCAGTTGATTCGCTTGCGTTATTTGTAAAGCTATATTCTTCTTCGTTTACAATTTCATTTGAAGAAGATTCGTTCGTAACTACAAACTCAATTTCAGACTCTTCATTTGAAACCGCACTAATTTCTTCTTGTGTATTTGTAGAAGTAATTTCAGCAGTTGTTTCTTCTGATTTTTTAATCAACAAGAAAGGCTCGTCTTCTTTTTTCGCTTCTTCTTTAATTACTTCTTCAATGTTAGTTTGAACTACTATTGTATTTGTAACAACAGGCTCAACTACTGCCTCTGGTTTATGTGACTCTAATACATTTACAATTTTCTCAGGTTGTTTAGCTGTTTCAAAACCGCTTGGTTTGTTGCTGTCAAAACCTGTTGCAATAATAGTTACACCAACGCTATCACCTAATGATTGGTCGATGCCGTAACCTGTAATTAACTCTGCTGTATAACCACTTGCTTCTTGTATATAATCGGTTATCTCACCAAATTCATCCATAGAAATATCATCAGTGCCACTCATGATGTTTAATAGCACGTGACGAGCACCGCGAATGTTGTTGTCGTTTAATAGTGGAGAATTTAAAGCTTGTTCAACTGCACGTATAGCACGTCTTTCACCCGATGCAGAAGCGGTACCCATAATAGCAACACCGCTATCTTTCATTACAGTTTTTACATCATTAAAATCTACGTTAATGTGTAAGTTAATGCTGATAATTTCTGCAATAGATTTTGCGGCACCTGTAAGTACATTATCTGCATGAGCAAATGCTTCGCTCATTTTTAAGTTGCCATATATATCGCGTAATTTATCGTTGCCAATAACAAGTAAAGTATCAACATACTTTTTCATTTCTTCTAAACCTTGCTCGGCTTGTTGTTTACGTTTTTTTCCTTCAAACACAAAAGGCATAGTAACTATACCAACTGAAAGAATGCCCATATCGCGTGCCACCGAAGCAATAATAGGAGCTGCACCTGTACCGGTACCACCACCTAAACCTGCTGTAATAAACACCATTTGTGTTCCGTCAGATAAATAACTGCGTATTTCTTCAATAGTTTCTAAGGCAGAGTTTTTTCCCATTTCAGGAATTGAACCTGCACCTAAACCTTTTGTAAGTGCAATGCCTAATTGTATTTTATTAGGTACCGGACTAACCTCAAGTGCTTGCTTATCTGTATTACAAACAATAAAATCTACACCTTTAATGCCAAGCTTAAACATGTGATTAACTGCATTGCTGCCGCCACCGCCTACACCAATTACTTTGATGATTGAGCCTGGTTCTTGTTGTATTTCAAATTGCATCATGATATTTGTATTTTAAATGATAAGGTCTTGTTACCGATTTGCTAATTTCTCGATTCTTGCGCCTTGTTTATATGTTCTATCTACTTACTTTTAAACTGCTTAGTGTTAATTGTTTAGCTTATTCAACATCATCACGCAACCAATCAGCTACTTTATTACCAAATGTTTCAAAAAACTTGCCTCGTACTTTGTTTGAGTGATTAGCCGGTTTTTTCTTCTCTTTTTCTTGCTCTTCGGGTTTCACTTCAATTTTGCTTTCAAAGGTTTTGTTTGTTTTGCGCATTTCATCTTCCATCTTTTTAATGCCCATCATAACCAAACCTACACCTGTTGAGAACATAGGATTAGTGACGTTTTCAGAACTTTTTGCAAGATGCTCATTTGGTGTACCTATGCGGCAATCAATGCCCGTAAAGTACTCTACCAACTGAGGTAAATGTTTTAATTGAGAGCCACCACCTGTAACTACAATTCCTGCTGCTAATTTCTTTTCGTAACCTGAGTTTTTTATTTCGTACAATACAAAAGCAAGAATTTCTTCCATGCGGGCTTGTATAATGTGTGCTAAGTTTTTTACCGAAATTTCTTTATGCGGACGACCACGTAAACCCGGAATAGAAATTACTTCATTCTCATGGTTTTCTATTGCTAAAGCTGAGCCAAATTTTGTTTTTAATAATTCAGCTTGGTTAGTAATGATAGAACATCCTACTTTAATGTCTTCGGTAATAATGTTACCGCCTAAAGGAATAACAGCTGTATGACGAATAATGCCATCATAAAAAATAGCTACATCACTTGTACCACCACCAATATCAACCAACACAACACCGGCTTCTTTTTCTTCTTCGCTTAAACAAGCATCAGCAGATGCAAGCGGCTCTAAATTTAAATCGACCACTTTTAAGCTGCTACGGTCAACACATTTGTAAATGTTTTTAACCGCAGAAACTTGTCCGGTAATAATATGGAAATTCCCTTCTAAACGAACACCCGCCATACCAATTGGGTTGCGAATGCCTTGCTCGTTATCTACAATGTAATCTTGTGGAATTACATGTATAATTTCTTCGCCCGGTTGCATAACCAAACGGTGCATGTTGTCAATTAAATTATCTACATCGCGTTGTGCAACTTCTTCCTCAATTTGCTGGCGTGTAATCATGCCACGGTGTTGCAAGCTTTTAATGTGCTGGCCTGCTATACCAACTACGACTTCGTTTAACTCACAAACTTGTTCTAATTTAAAAGTTTGCATTTCGCCTTTTTCGTTTTTAAGCGTAATGTCTTTAGTAAGTGCATCAGCTACGGCTGCTTTAATAGAGCGAATGGTATCTTCGATATTAGACACAACGCCACGTTTAACACCTAATGAGGGTGCTTTACCTATGGCAAGAATTTCAATTTTACCATACTCGTTTTTACGGCCAACAATGGCTGCAATTTTTGTTGTTCCGATGTCTAAGCCTACTACAAAGTCTGATGCTTCCATATTGTTTATTTTTTAATGCAAACCACTTGGTTCTTATATTTTAAATTAATGATTGAATATTTATTCCAACCATTTACGCTGTTTAATCCTTGGGTGTAAAATATTTTAAGTTTCTCAAATTTATCTGCGATATCGTCGTCGTTTCCAAAAATTATTCTCTGATTTCCAATTGCAGGATATAGTTCAATTTCTCTATCTCTATTTACGTATGCTTGTGTTATTAATCCGTTTAAAAGCGAATCGTTTTTAATGTAGTTAGCTATTTCATATATGTCGTCAATCACTGTGATAGCTTTAAAAGCGGAATCTTTTTCTATTTGTGGGATGGAGAAATTATAAAACTGAGAATATTTTTCGGGGATAAAACCATTTACAATTAACACGCGTGCTGTATAATGGTCTGCCAATGGCATAATGGTTGCTTTGTTATCTATATAAAAGCTTTCGCCGTGTGTGTTAATGATTCGTACAACAGGTTTGCGTTGTTTTACATTAATGCTTACATCACCACTTACAGTAACAGCAACTTCTGAACTGGCAATAGAAGGATGTGTGTTTAAAGCTTTTTCTAAACGATACACATTTATATCTTTCATGGGCTGATTGATAAGTGTATCATTTCTGTCTTTCAGAAATTTTAAAATATCATCTTCATCCAAAAAACTATTATCGTCATCTTGCTCAATAGTAACCGTAACAGTTTTACCTTTTATTTTCTTTTCGCTGGCAGTTACAAATGCCAATGAACTCACTAATCCTGCAATTCCAAGAAACCAAAGAACAATTACCCCTATCTTTTTAAAATTAATTTTCTTCATTTTATAATTTCATCCCTCAACAAGTTTAGGATGACACTTCCATTTTCTTTTTCAAAAAACCTTCTATAGGTTCAACTAACATATCTATATCTCCGGCACCTAATGTCAACAGCACTTCTGTGTTATGTTCTTTTAAATAAGCAAGTACTTCATTTTTCTGCAGCACTTTTT
>DATHOW010000166.1:0-10910 GCA_035484495.1 Bacteroidia bacterium
GAACGTGCACAGCACTATGCTAACAAGAATGAGAAGAGTCAGTTGAAACGCAGCTCGTTTGAGCGTGGCGAACGTGCTCCTTACGACCCAAGCAAACCAAAAAATTATAAAAAAGATTATACAAAGAAGAAAGAAGCTACGGTTACTAATGCCGACAAAGGTTTAATTCGTTTAAATAAATATATTGCCAACGCAGGCATTTGCTCTCGTAGAGAGGCAGATGATTTAATTAAGAGTGGTTGTGTTACCGTTAACGGTAAAGTAGTTAGTGAACTTGGTTATACGGTTAAAGCAACGGATGAGATAAATTACTCTGGCGAACGCATTAAATCAGAAAAGCATGTTTACTTATTATTGAACAAGCCTAAAGATTATATTACAACTAATGCCGACGAACGCGGGCGCAAAACGGTAATGGAATTAATTGATGGTGCTTGCAAAGAACGCATTTACCCTGTGGGGCGTTTAGACCGCAACACTACGGGTTTACTTTTGTTTACCAATGATGGCGACCTTACTAAAAAATTGACACACCCTAAACATGAGGTTGAAAAATTGTACCATGTTGAGCTTGATAAAAACTTTAAGCAGGAAGATTTTGTGAAACTGAAAGAGGGAATTGAACTTGAAGATGGTTTTATTAAACCTGATGAAGTTGCTTATACCGGCGAAACTAAACGCGAAGTAGGCGTTAAAATACATAGCGGACGTAACCGCATTGTACGTAGATCGTTTGAGCATTTAGGTTATGATGTTTTACGCCTTGACCGTGTTATGTTTGCCAGTCTTACCAAGAAAAACCTGCCACGTGCTAAATGGCGTTTTTTAACGGATAAAGAGGTTTCTTTTTTGAAGATGCTGAAATAGTTAATAGCGAATAGGCAATAGTTATTAGGGTTGTTGGAGGTGATAGTGGCGAGATAAAATTGCTGCTAAGGGTTGATTAACTTAATTTTCTATTTTTCTTAATTTCTTTTTCCTTAACGAAAAAGAAACAAAAAGTCAAGACAAAACGATTGCATCCGCACATGGCCAGACGACCTGGCGTTTTGTCGCCCCTGCCCTACTGTGCTAAGGGGAGATTAACTGCATTGGTTTAATAATATTCTATTTCTCTGATGCTCATAGTGTATTTGCCGTACACATAGGAAATTTCTTTTATGATGTTGCCCGTTTTATCATACTCGTAAGTATAGGTGCACTTGCTCTCAAACTTATTGGTTTTACCTTTAAATACAAGTGTTTCTATAAGTAAGTCATCAGCATTGTATTTATACTTGCGTGTTTCGGTAGGGACTAACTTCTCATCAATTTCAACTGATTCTATTTCTCTTCCTTTTTCATCGTATTTGTAATAAAGTGTCCATGATAGTTCGTGCTGAAAAAATCGGCGATACTCGGTACGTCTGTTTAAGCTATCGTATTTATATTTTTGTGTAAATGAAGGTTGACGCACTTCCAATAAGTTGTCATTACTATCATATTTATAATCGGTAAGATAAGTTTGGTGAGCTTCTATCCCGGGTGTGTAATGTATTTCTTGCATTAACTTGCCTTCTTCATCCCGCTTATAAATAATATTGCGGGTTAGTTTAGTGCCTTCTTTATAATAGTTGGCCTCGGTGCGGTAACCACTGTTATCATAACTATAGACAACTTTATCTAAAATATGATCTTTAATGTCTACAGTAACGGCTTCGTATACATTTCCATCCTCGCCATATTTTGTTATACTTATTTCACCAGTTCGGTTTTCTTTTTCTATTTTTCCATTCACTTCGGATGCATTATACTCTAAAAATTTAACTTGCTTTACTTTGCCAACATATCCAGATGCTTCTAAATTATTTTTCTTTTTAGGAGACAGGCATTTACAATTTTGGTCAAATAGTTTGGCAGCATCAGCATCATTAAGGCGAGCACCTTCGAGCCAATCTTTACAGGCATTTTGCTTTTGCCCCAGTTTAAAATACATAGCAGCGCGGTTGTATAAATAATCTAACTGATTGCCTCCGTTATTTACGGCTATGGTAAATTTTTGAAGTGCTTCTTCTGATTTATTTTCTTGCGATAGTTTCACGCCTTCGTTATAGCTTGCTGTGGCAAGTAGTAATTGCTGTTGCTGTTTTTTTTGAGACTCTATACTTTCATTTGTGTTAATGTTGTATAAGGGCACACTATATCTGATGACCTGCAGTGTATCGCCAACGGTTTGCAGGTTTACATTTATATCATCAGAAAAACGAACATAGCAAAGTGCTACGGTATCGCGAGGCAATCCCAATAAAATAGCAGGAGACCAGTTGGGCATAAGCTTTAGTACACGCTTTACTTCGGCATTATAAACAGGCTCGGCACCATGGGTTATAACCTGTCTAATTTTACCAGTTTTATCAATGACAATAACGGCATTTACCAGTACGCTTGAGCCAGGCTTACTTCCTTCGGGGAAATTTGTATAGGTAGAAATATATTTTCTGAAAGCATCGTAGCCGCCTTTAAATTGCGGGGGGTAAAACTTTATTTGGGAATAAATTGTACTTGCTTGAAGTACAATTAGCACAATAATAAGTAGAACTGATTTTTTCACTTTGCAAAAATAAAAAAATATACAGAATTATTATAGCTGTGCTTTGATACGTTAGGGATTAAAGTGAAAAGCCCACAGCCGTAATCGGCGAGGACTTGTAACGGAAAGCCCGACGGCGGTAACCCGACGGAACGTCCAAAATGTTGTGTTAGATTTTAACGCCAATTAGCAAGACATCATCTACTTGTTCTAAATTGCCTTTCCAGTTGTTGAAGGCGGTGGCTAGTTTTTCTTTTTGGGCATCCATTGGTAAGTTGCAAATAGTAAGCAACAAATCTTGCAGGGGTTTGTATTTAAATTTTTTGCCTTTGGAGCCGCCAAACTGATCGGGGAAACCATCGGTTAAATAGTAAATAACATCGCCGGCTTGTAGTTGTATGTTGTGTGCGGTAAACGAAACGGCATCTCTATCGTGTTTGCCTACGGGCATTTTATCGGCAGCAAACTCGAGGATGGCATTATTGCGTATAATCCAAATGGGATTATTGGCGGCTGAGTACTGCATGGTTTTGTTTTTAAAATTGAAAGCTGCAATACTACAATCCATGCCATCTTTGCCACCATCAGCTGTGCCATCTTCGGCCAGGGACTGAATAATTTTTTTGCGGGCGTGGTTTAAAATATCTGCTGTATCGATTAGGCCTCTTTCGTTAACGGCTTCGTTTAGCGAAGAAATATTTAGTAAACTCATAAAGGCACCCGGTACGCCATGCCCTGTGCTATCGGCGGTTACTAATGCAAATTGCCCATTGTGCAAGGGAGATGCCCAATAAAAATCGCCACTGACAATATCTTTAGGGTTAAAAAACACAAAATGTTCGGGCAGGTTTTTATCTAACAAATTTTTACTTGACATTAAGGCTTTTTGTATGCGTTGGGCATAGCGAATGCTATCGGTCATTTCTTTATTTTTTTCGGAAAGCTCGGCGGTGCGCTCGGCTACCTGATGCTCGAGCATGGTGTTTTGCTCGTTGAGTATTTTTTGTTTTTCTTGCTCTTGCTCGATGGCTTGTTGCGATAGCACTTGCACCTGGTTTAATTGTACGCTAAGATTTTTGTTTGTGCGGGCAAAATCGCGAGCCAAATAAATTGACATAGAAAGCGGGATGCTTAGTATAATTAAAACAAACATGATTATAAGCACTACAGCCCAAAAATCGAACTCGCTAATATTAATGCCGCCGTTTATTAACGTAATTACATAAAATATGCCTATAAAGCCAAGGAAAATCATTACGCCGGAAGCAATAATGGAGGCGCCGTCTTTTTTTTGTTTAAGGGCTATGGAAACTTTATAGCCGCAATCGAAACAGATGATGGTAATTAGTACGGATATACTAATGGGTTGGATGTTTAATAAAAGTTGGATGTGAAAAAAATCGAGCAGAATAAATGAACTTACTAAAACCACACAAATTTTAAAGTAGATGCTGTAACTGAATTTAAATAACATATATATCATAGCCAACAGGGAAAGAAAAAGCACGGGCATAGAGAGCCCGAAGTAGTGTTTGGTAATGATTGAATAATCGGGTAAGGGGCTGGTTTGCGCAAGGGCACTAGTTAGAAAAGCCATAGCTAATAGAAACACAAACACGCTGTAAACTAAATTGGCGGGTTGCTTGTGGTAAAAAATAAAAATAAGTAAATGCAAAACACCTAGTGCCACAAAAAAACCAAAAATGCTCATGGAAATAATGAGCGTAATTTCGCCGGAGCTTGCATAACTTGAGATGGCCGTATTTATGGGGCGCATTTTAAAATAAAAGCCAACTTCGTTTTCGCCATATTTTGTGCAGTACTGTTGTGCCCTTGTGTTGGAGTACCTAATGGCAATGATGTTGTTTTTGCACTTTGTAAAAGATACGGCAAAGGGCTCGCCTTGGGGATCGATTCGTTTTTCGCCGGAATCGAGGGCGCAAACTTTACCATAGTGCCTAATTAATTTTCCGTTTAAATAAATTTGAGAAGCGCCGTTATGCGATAGGCAAAAAGCAATGGGTTTATTGATTAACAGGGTGTCGATATTTACGGATAACCTAAACCAGCCAATGCCGTTAAAATAAGTAGGAGTTAGTTCATCTAAATCGAGTTTTGATTTTGTGGAGTCCCAAGTGGCATCGTTAAAATCGGGTTTTGCCCAAGCAATATCATCGCCTTTATGATATTTCCATTTTGTGGTGGGGATTTTTTTTAAAAGGATTTCGGTAGTATCGCCGTTTCCAAATCTAACCTCTAACTGCGCAAAGGCGGCTTGGCAAAAAACTATAAGTAATATGTGTATTAGGGCAAAGCGGGTTAAACCATTCATTATTCAAATATAAATAAATAATTGCGTTAGGGATTGTAGTGAAAAGCCTTTTATGTAATCGTAAAAGCTTGAAACGAAAAGCCCGACGGCGTGTGTTAACAAAGCGCCGAACGCCCACATAAAGATTTCTCAGGCTTACCCCAGCAAGTCGGCTCTTCGCTAAAACATCCACTGAACATTTTTTTTACGCTTAGCCCTGTTCGAAATGACAGAGCGCAAGATTGAAATAACAAGGGCGATAGCAATTATGTGTTACCGGTAAATTGATTGAAAAAATTTTCTTCGTAGCTGGCGCCAATGGGAATTTCGATACCGGCTATTGATACGATTTTGTTGCGCACGCTTTGTACGCGGCTTAGTGGCACAATGAAGGAACGGTGTACACGCACAAAATCTTTTGGAGATAGTTTTTCGAGCATGGATTTCATGGTCATGCGGGTGACTATGGTTTTTTGGTTTTCGATGTGTATTTTTAAATAATCATCGAGCCCTTCGATGTAGAGGATGTTAGTTATGTTTATTTTTATGAGGCTATAATCTGCCCGCACAAATAAAAATTGCGAGGTGTTTTCTTTTTGGTTTTGGTAGTTAAAAAAATCTTGTGCTTTGTTTACGGCCAGCATAAACCTATCGAATGTGAAGGGTTTTAAAATATAATCTACCGCATTTAAATTAAAACCTTCGATGGCATATTCAGAATAAGCAGTGGTAAAAATTACCATGCAGCTTTGTTGCAGTTGTTTGTAAAACTCGATGCCGTTGATGGAGGGCATATTGATATCGAGAAACAACAAATCGACGGGGAATTTTTCGGTATAATGTAATGCCTCGTTGGGCTTATTGAACGTTTTTTGCAGGTTGATAAAGCTAACTTTTTCGCAAAAGTTTTCAATTACCTTGAGCGCTAGTGGCTCGTCGTCGATGGCTATGGCGTTAATCATGCAGATAGAGTGATAAAAAGATTGAGTAATCTAGTTTGTTATTAGTGATAATTAATTTGTGTGTGCCGGGGTATAATAATTGCAGGCGGTTTTTTGCATTCTCGATACCAAGACCACTTTTGCCTTGGGGTATTTGATGTATGCTAACTTTTTTATTAAACACGCGCAGGTGCAAATATGATTTTGTGATATCGATGTGGATGTTTATTTCGGAATTTTCTTCGGCATTTACACCGTACTTAAACGCGTTTTCGATAAATGAAATTAAAACCAAGGGGGCAATTCGTTTTTCGGTAAGAGTGCCCGTAACTGAATAGGTTAATTTTATGGTGCTATCTATACGGAGTTTTTGTAGCTCGATGTAATCAGAAATGTAGTTGATTTCTTTTTCGAGCGCTACAAATTTATGACTGGCATCGGTTATTACATAGCGCATCATGCCGGATAGTTTTACTACTGCGGTGGCAGTATAATCCGACTTCTCGATAGCTAATGAATAAATGCTGTTTAGGGTGTTGAATAAAAAGTGGGGATTTATTTGCGCTTTTAAATAGGATAGTTCGGCATTTACTTTTTCTTGTTCGGCTAGTTTTAACTGGCTGCTTATTTTTAGCATAAGCGATAGTGTGCACACAATTAAAAATTCAAAAAAATGGTGGCTAAAAAAAAGAAAAAAAGATTCGTGGCCATGCGGCATGGGATAGCTTGGGTTATTTGCAATACACTGACCTGATGGATGAAATACAAATGCCTTATCGGGAATTAGTATATTGGGTATAACCGATACTACCAAAAAAGACAACAGGGTTAGTGTTGCAAACAACACGTATCTTTTACTGAAATAATATTTTGTTATAAATACATAATAGTTAAGGTAAAAATATATTACAAGAACTAGGTAGCCCACAAAATCGCGCTGAAAGGGTGGGATTTTGTAGAGCTGCGTGGGTTCTTCTAAATCGGGTGAAAAAAGTATAGGCAACGATAAAAAAATAATACAACCCATTATGTGTATTAGTAACTGTACGGGCTTGTTTTTTATAAGCTGCATAATTGCGCCAAAAAATTATTTGGTACTTAAAAATACTGAAATTAATTGAGTTATAATTTTTTTTAGGGCTTATGCGGTAAAGCCTTTAATTTTGGAGGTAAAGAAAGAAGTGTTGAGTAGCGAATGCATTAAAGCTACAAACCTAAATTTATTTAGGAATTACGAGTACGTGGCGCACATCAACTAAGTTATCGTGTTGAGAAATTAGTTGTATAAAGTGAAAGCCATATTGGGTTTCGAAGACTTCGGATATTTCGCCGGGTTGTAAGGCAAAGGCTACTTTTTCGAACTCGGGTACAAATTGGCCGCGGGCAATGTTATTATAACGCCCGCCGGTTTTAACGGAGCCGGGGTCTTCGCTATAGGCGGCGGCAATAATGCTCATACTATCGCCTTTAAGCACACGCTGACGATAACTTTCTATTTTTTCTTTGGCTTCTTTTTTAGATTCTTCGGTGATGGTTTTACCGGGTGCGGGTTGTGCACACGACCAAGTGGCAAACATTATTAGGAAAGAGATAAAAAGGTTTTTCATATTAACTGTTGTGTGTACAAATATAAACCTTGTAACGACAAAAATATTTTTTTGAAAATTAAACTCGCACGCCTATGATTAATAAATCATCTACCTGTTCTAGCTTATGACGCCAGGTTACTATGTAGTTGCTTAAATAATCGCCTTGCTGTTGCATAGGCTGATTTTTTAAGGACAGTAATATTTCTTTAAATTTTTTGGTGGTTAATTTTTTTTCTTTGCTGCCGCCAAACTGATCGGCGTAGCCATCGGAAAAAAGATAAAAGACATCGCCGGTTTGTAATTGAATGCTGTGGTTGGTAAACTCGTAATCGATTTGTGTTATGCTGCCAATGGCAGTTTTATTAGCTTTAATTTCTTCTACTTCGGCGGCATCTTTTTTTATTAAGTACAAAGGGCGGTTGGCTGCCGCATACTGAAGCTCGTTTGTTTTGGTGTTGAAGGCACACAAGGAAATATCCATGCCGTCGGCAATTTTTGCCTGACGATATGTGATGTCTAACAAATAATTTAATTGTTTTAAAATGGCGGCAGGCTGATTTAATTTTTTGTTGCTTAAAATTTCGTTCATTAAAATAGTGCCTATCATGGTCATCATGGCGCCGGGAATGCCATGCCCTGTGCAATCGGCAGCGGCTATGTAGCAAATTTCGTTTTTGGCATCGAACCAATAAAAATCGCCACTAACAATGTCTTTTGGTTTGTATAAAATAAACGAATCGGGCAGGTGTTTTTTTATCTCGGCCATGGGTGCGTGTATGGCGTGCTGAATGCGTTGGGCATAATTTATGCTATCGGTTATTTCTTTTTTTTGATGCTCGAGTACTGTTTTTTGTGTGTCAATTAAATCACGCTGTAATAAAATTTCTTCTTTTTGGTTGGTAAGAATTTCGTTTGCTTTTTGTTTGTTTTTATTTGCCCGCACCAATACAAGTGCCAAAAGAAGAATTAACAAACCTAAACCAATTAAATAATTGCGCACCACACGCTGCTTGCCTATTTCGGTATCTTTAAGTTTTTGGTCTTTATTTAATAGTTGTATGGTTTTTTCTTTGGTTTCGGTTTCGTATTTGGTTTGCATTTCGGTTACTTGTTTTGAAGTAGATTCGTTTAGCAAACTATCTTTAATTTGTGTGTGGAGTTGAAAATATTCGTCGGCCTTTTTAAAATCGTTTAAACCACGATAGGCCAGAGCTAAATATTTATAGGTTTCGTTAAGTTGTGGTTTTGCACCCATTTTGCGCACAATGGCAAGTGATGTTAAAAGGCACTCGATAGCTTTATTGTATTGTTGGGTTTTTACATATAAACTACCCAGCGCGTTGTTTGCATACACAATGCCTATGTGGAAATTTATTTGGTTTGAAATTTCGATGGTTTTTTGGTAGTACTGTATGGCTTTATTGTATTGTTGTAACTCCTGATAAGCGCCACCAATGTTTAGGCAAGATGCGGCTTCCCAATCTTTACCCACACGCTTTGAAGATGCAAAGCCTTTTAAAAAATACTCGAGCGCAGCTGTATCGTTTTTTAAACCTTGATAGGCAAGACCAATATTGTTGAGCACAGTTGATATACTTTTGTCATCGTTTAACTGAAGGGCAACATCGTAATTTTGTTTGAAGCACTCGAGTGCTTTTTTATAATTGCCTAAGGCAGTGTACACATTAGCCGCGGTGTTTAAACTGTTATACTCGCCTTGTTTATTTTTTATTTGCTGATTTAGGCGAATGGCTTTTATGCTATATTTTAATGAAGAATCGTAACTGCCGTAACGGTAAAAATTATGGGCAATTTTATTGGTGGCGGTTGCAATGCTTTGCGAGTCGTTTATTTGATGTGCCAGCTCAATAACTTTGTAGAGATAGTTGTTGGCATTTAAAAAATTGCCTGCGTTATCTTGCCAATTATTTAAACGAAAGTTGCACTCTATTTTATCATTGATGGCATTATTTTTATCAGCTACTTTAATGGCTTTTTGTAAATAAAAATAGGCGGTATCGGGGATGTTGTTAATGTAAATATCGAACAAGGTGTTAAAGGCGGTTACTTGCGCATGGGCGTTTCCTTTTAGAGTAACTTGTTTTAAACTATCGACCTGACGCATATTTTGCGCCGTGATGCTTACGCTGATGAAAAAGAAAAGGATGTAGTATATAAAGTTGCGTCGCATAAACTGATAAGCTAATGCAATATAGTGTTTTTTATTTTTATAGTGCTATTTGTAAGGCTTGCTAAAGCAGAATTATGAGTGATTATTTATTTGTAGGCGTTTGCTTTATAATGCCCCAGGATTACAAATTCTGCGGAGCGGAGCCTGGGCAGGCCCACCCTACTGCGCTAAGGGGAAATTAATTGCATTGGCATCTAGTGCTTGCTTGTTGGTGGCTACAATAACAAGGGTGGAGAAGTAAAATAAATTAAAATTATTTTATTTATCTTTAAAATAAATTTTTTACGACTAAAACCATTTATGAAATCAATACTTGACGAAGTAACCAAAAATGAAATAGTGAGTAGGGTTAATTTGCTTACTGAAAATAGTCAGGCTAAGTGGGGTAAAATGAGTGTGGCGCAAATGATTAAACATTGCGCACAATGGGATGAAATGGCTTTGGGTAAAAAAAAATATAAACAGTCGTTTATTGGTAAGCTGTTTGGAAAAATAGCACTTAAGGATATGCTGAAAGATGAGCCTGTGAAAAAGAATTTACCTACTGTGCCATCATTTAAAATAAATGAAGTTGTAAATTTTGCTGAAGAAAAAAGCAAGTGGATTAAATTGCTTGATGAGTATAAAAATTTATCGGATAGTGGTTTTATGCATCCTTTTTTTGGCAAAATAACTAAAGAGAATACAGGCTATTTGGCCTATAAACACATGGACCATCATTTGAGGCAGTTTAATGTGTAGTTTGTAGAATAAAATTACTACTGCTGCACATGACCAAACGACCTGCCGTTTTTTCGCCCCTGCCCTACTGTGTGCTAAGGGGAAATTAATTGCATTAGTTAATGTGGGCGCCTGCTCCGGATAAATTTGTACGTGTTTGCTTTGTAATGCCGCAGGATTGCAAATCCTGCGGAGCGAGATGTTGAGTGTTGAATTTTAAATGTTGTATGAGATTGCTTCGCTTCGCTCGCAATGACAGGAAATTATTTTAGCAAAGTAATTTCGCCGCGAAGGTTTTGAGCGAGTTGTGTTTTTACTTTTGCGAGAGGAAGTTTTTGCCCAAGTAAAAACATAAGTTTGGTGATGGCGGCTTCGAGGGTTATGTCTTGTCCGGAAATGACGCCAATTTTTTGCAGAGATGAACTGGTTTCGTACTTGCCTTGTATAACATGCCCCTCGGGGCATTGGGTTACATTGTAAATGATGATGCCTTTGGCTATGGTTTGTTTTAGTAAACTGATAAACCAATCATCAGTAGGGGCATTGCCTGCGCCAAAACTGTGCAGCACTACTGCTTTAATGCCTTGTG
>DATHOW010000167.1:0-8710 GCA_035484495.1 Bacteroidia bacterium
TTTTGTAGAGGTTATTATAAATCTACGCACCATTCTTAAAAATATTTCTTTTTGTAAGGAGGATATTTTAAAACACAAACCCGATGCACTTATTTTAATTGATTACCCGGGCTTTAATTTGCGCATTGCCAAATGGGCTAAGCAACAGGGTATAAGAGTGTTTTATTACATATCGCCTACTATTTGGGCCTGGAAAGAAAACCGTATAAAAACCGTAAAGGAATGTGTAGAACGAATGTATGTGATACTGCCGTTTGAAAAGAAATTTTATGGCGATAGGGGAGTTGAGGTTGAATATTATGGACATCCTTTGGTAGATGTTTTAAAACAAGAACAAGCAAAAATTATTTCGCGCCAAGATTTTTTAACCAAATACAAACTTTCTGAAAAACCTATTATTGCTTTGTTGCCTGGTAGCAGGGCACAGGAATTGAAATATATTTTGCCTGTAATGATGCAAATCATTAAATATTTCCCTGATTATCAGTTTGTTGTTGCGGCTACATCTTCCTTGTCTAAATCGTTTTATGAAGAAACAACAAAAGGTTATCCGGTAACCATTATTACTAACGATACGTATAGCATTATGCAACACTCGCATGTGGGCTTAATTAAATCAGGTACTTCATCTATTGAGGCGGCTTTGTTTAATTTACCACATGTGGTTTGTTATTTGGGTAATGGGGCATCTTTTTATATTGCAAAAAAACTGGTTAGTGTAAAATATGTGTCGCTGGTTAACATAATATTAGACCGCTTAGTGCTTACAGAGCTGCTTCAGCAAGACTTTACCATCCCTAAAATTGTGGAGGAACTGAAGATTTTACTGACCGATAAAAAAAGATATGAAGTATTAGATGATTATAAACTTTTGCTAAGTATGTTGCAGGAAGAAAATATTTCGCTTAAGATTGCAACTAGTATTTATAATCGTTTAACCACTAATGGGCCAAACAACTAAATTGTTTTTTATAGTGCTTGCCTTAACAGCACTGGCAGGCATTTCGGGCGTTACTCCTTTTTCAAAAGACAAAAACACTAAAAAACCAGCCGCTAAAAAGGCAGAAAAAAGGGTGTTTTCGGCAACCGAGGTTATTTCGGTTAAAATATTAAGTCAAACCAAAATAAAAGAGCTGTTATTTGCCCCTGAAAAAGGCACGTATCAGGTGGTTGCTGATGGAAAAAACATTGCGATAATAGATGCCCAAAATGCACTGAAAGCCTTGATTATTAATGATAGCATTGAGTTAAAAACCTTTGAGAAAAACTTAGGCAAGTTTTCGTTTGTAAAGCTAATCTCGTTTGAAGATGAAAAATCATTCAAGGTAAAATCGGTAAATCCTGATAGAAAATCACGTTTTTTCAACGATAATCTCTCAATTTCGATAGAAAATGGCTTATTACGCTTAATTAACGATAGTAAATTAGATAATTACATTGCCGGCGTATCAGAAGCAGAGGCAGGGTCTCGCTCAACACCTGAATTTTACAAGGTGCAATCAATTTTGGCGCGCACTTATGCGTTGAGCCACATTAACAAACACCAGCCCGAAGGCTTTAATTTATGCGACCAAACACATTGTCAGGCTTTTTTTGGAAGAACATCTGAGGCGGATATTTTACAGGCTGTGGTGGCTACAAAAGGCAAGGTGGTAGTTGATGAAAACATGAATTTAATTGATGCGGCATTTCATTCAAACAGTGGTGGGCAAACTGCTAACTCGGAAGATGTGTGGGGTAAGCCAATGCCTTACCTGCGTTCAATAAAAGATACGTTTAGTTTAAAAATGCCTAACTCTAAATGGCAGCGCAAAATGTCGTCGCAAGATTGGTTATCTTATCTTAAAATAAAACACAATTATCCTATAGAAGATAGTGCTGCCCGTTGGCTTGCACTACATTTTAAGCAAGACAGCCGCAAATCAAACTTAGAATATTACGGTATAAAAGTCCCGCTGAAAAATGTGCGCAATGATTTACAGTTAAAATCTACTTTCTTTTCTTTAGAGCCGGTGGGCGATACACTTGTGTTTAGTGGACGAGGCTTTGGGCATGGCATTGGCATGTGTCAGGAAGGTGCTATGCGCATGACGAAATTAGGTTACAGCTACCAGGAAGTGCTTAGTTTTTACTACAAAAACGTGCATCTTATCAATATAAAAGATTTGAATTTTTTTAGGGAATAAAGCAGTTTAAATCATTAAATTTGCAGCCTCTTAAAAAAAGTGGTAAACGCCCAAACCGAAATATCAGACGCTACGCAACCCCTTGTGGTAAATTATTCTAAGGCGCAGGCGTTCATTAAACTTACCAAATTCAGATTATCATTTTTAGTTGTTTTTTCGGCTGTTATAAGCTACTTAACCGTTGCAGACGTTGTAAGTTGGCAAAAAATAGTGGCTATTGTTTTAGGAGGTTTTTTAGTTACTGCTGCGGCTAATGGTTTCAATCAAATTATAGAAAGAGAGTTAGATAAATTAATGGCTCGCACCTGCCAAAGGCCTCTTCCTTTGGGTATTTTATCACCTATGGAAGCAATGGTGTTTTGTATTATATGCGCCCTTGGGGGCATTTTTATTTTATCTTTTTACACCAATATGCTGTCGGGTTTACTGGGAGCTTTATCGGTAGTTCTTTATGCAGGCGTTTACACGCCGTTAAAACGCATTACACCGTTTTCAGTTTTTGTGGGTGCTTTTCCGGGCGCTATCCCTACACTTATTGGAGCTGTGGCTGCCGCCGAAGGTTTTGGAGAAATTACTTTTTATGCCTGGATTTTATTTGCTGTTCAGTTTATGTGGCAATTCCCCCACTTTTGGGCCATTGCGTGGGTTAGTCACGATGATTATAAAAAAGCAGGTTTTTTTATGTTGCCATCATTAGGTGGGCGAGATAAAAGCTCTGCTTTTCAAATTGTGGTTTACACCGTGTTTTTAATTCCGGTAAGCTTAATGCCTAATATTTTTGGTTTAAGCAGCTGGGCAGCAGGCATGTTTACGTTTTTATGCGGCTTGTTTTTTTTAGCGCAAGCTTTAACTCTTTACTTAAAAATGGACATTCCATCGGCACGTAAGTTAATGTTTGGTTCGTTTTTTTACTTGCCGCTTGTTCAATTAATTATCATGTTTGGAGCTATATGGAAATAAATCAAGTATCAGAACAGGCCGTAATGGCTAATGCCAAAAAACAGCTTCTGTATTGGAGCATGGCAAGCATTGTTATATTTTTTGGAGCTTTTTGCAGCTACTATTTGGTAATGCATGCTAACGCAAATTGGCTTACTTTTAACTTACCGGCTTTGTTTTATGTAAGTACAGCTATTATTATTTTAAGCAGTGTTACTATGTACTGGGCGCAGCAAGCAGTTAAAAAAAATAATTTTGCAGCGGTTAAGCAAGCTATGCTTTTTACACTTTTGTTAGGGTTTGCTTTTTGCTTTTCGCAAATACAAGCATGGAAGGTGCTTTATAGCAGCGGTATTGTGTTTGCTGGTAAGCAAAGTAGCATTGCCGGGGGTATTTTATATGTAATAACCTCTATGCACTTTTTGCATATTGTAGCGGGTATAATTGCCCTTTTTGTAACCTGGATTAAGAGTACAAAAAACAAATACACGGCCGAAAATTACTTAGGATTAAGCCTTTGCGGAATTTTCTGGCACTTTTTAGATATATTATGGGTTATTTTATTTCTTTTTTTGTATTTATTTCGCTAAAATTGCAACGTTTTTAATTAGTAAACACTTTAAACACAATATATGTCTCACTCAGTACACATAGACGAGAAAACAGCTTGGCACGGAGGGCAATCACCCTTCCGTTTGAGCTACGGAAAAATATTCATGTGGTTTTTCTTGGTATCAGATGCTTTAACCTTTAGCGGCTTGCTTTGCGCGTATGGCTTTATTCGCCATAAATACGAAAGCATTTGGCCTGTTGCCGAGAACGTGTTTACTCACTTTCCGTTTGTAACAGCACACATTCCTTTGGCATATGTAGGTTTAATGACCTTCATTCTAATTATGAGTTCAGTTACTATGGTGCTTGCTGTTGAGGCCGGGCATCGTAACGATCGTAAAGGAGTTACGCTTTGGTTATTCTTAACCATTATAGGTGGTTTAATGTTTGTAGGCTCTCAGGCTTGGGAGTGGTACCATTTTATCGAAGGAACAGAAACCGGTGCTATGCGTCAGGTTTGGGATATAGACCAACACAAGTACGTAACACAACTAATTCATGGTGCTAACATGACTTATAACGAATATGGCGTTCCTCAGTTTGCTAACTTCTTTTTCTTTATCACTGGTTTTCACGGTTTCCACGTATTTAGTGGTGTTGTAATTAATGTAATTATATTTATTAACGTGTTATTAGGCACCTACGAAAGACGCGGGCATTACGAAATGGTTGAAAAAGTAGGTTTATACTGGCACTTTGTAGATTTAGTGTGGGTGTTTGTATTTACGTTCTTCTACTTATTATAAAACAGAATTAATAAAAAATTATAAATATGGAATTTCACGATAATTATCCGCAATACGAAACCATGTACCAACACGATGAGGCACATGGAAAACAAATACGCAGCAAATTATGGAAAGTGTTTTGGCTACTACTTGCCATTACATTATTAGAATTGTTTGTTGGTTTTAAGGCAACATCATGGGGCTTATTAGGAAGTACTTTCTTAAAGTTCTTCTTCATATTTTTTACCCTTGTAAAAGCGGGCGGTATCGTGCTTGTGTTTATGCACTTAATTGATGAGGTTAAGTTTTTTAGATACGCTGTATTACTTCCGTATTCCGTATTTATCTTATATCTTATCTTTATTATTTTGGTAGAAGGCACTTATTGCGGTTACCCTTTAAACAAAACAAGTTTAGATAAGAGCTATAAAATACAACAAATTGTATTGCGTAAGCATCATCACCAACCAGTGCCTGCTGAGTTAACAGATGGTATCAGCGAAAAAGAAATTGCAGCAGCAGAAGCGGCAGCATCAACCGAAGAACACGCAGAATAATAATTTTATTAAAAAAGAATTATATGTCACACAACGAAGAACATCATCAAGAATCACCAAAACGCGTTTATTTCGGAATCCCTTTTGCATTTGCTTTTGTATTTTGGTTTATTGTTTTTCTTTCAATGAAAGCTTGCGACGGACCTAAAGGAGATTGTTGCAAAGAAGGTGCTGAATGCACTAAAGAATGTAAAGCGAAATGTGATGCCGAAGGCAAAACTGATTGTGCTCATAAAGAGGGTGCAGAAGGCGCTGTAAACGAAGATAAAAAAGAAACTACTACCGCTACAGAGGAGAAGAAAGAAAGTGCTGCTGAAGAAAAGGCAGAAAAACCAAGCGAAGAAAAACCTGCCGCAGAAGAGAAGCATTAATATAAATGATTTACAAAATCTAAAAAAGCTCTTCACACACGAAGGGCTTTTTTTATGATTTATTGTAAGAATATAAACTAAAAAATAATCGTTACGGACTGCAATTTTAGTATGTTTGTATAGTTTGACAAGGTAAAAATGGAAGTAAAAACAACGGGTGAAGTAAGAAAAGTTTCTAAACTGGCACAAAATATTATTGGCTCAGAAATAATAAAACTGGCGGCTGAGGTAAACGAAAAAATTAAAAACGGACAGCACGTTTATAATTTTACCATTGGTGATTTTAATCCTAAAATATTTCCAATTCCTGCTGAATTAAAACAAGACATTATTAACGAATATTTAGCTGATGAAACTAATTACCCTGCGGCAGATGGCATGTTACCATTACGCCAGGCAGTTTCTACGCTTTTAAAAGAAAGAGGCGGCTTAGATTACGCAACGGATGAAATTTTAATTGCAGCCGGAGCACGCCCTGTTATTTATTCTATTTTCCGCACCTTGGTTGACGAGGGCGATACGGTTATTTTTCCGGTACCATCATGGAACAACAATCACTACAGCTATTTAAATCATGCTAAACAAGTGATGATTGATGCCGGACCTGAAAGTAATTTTATGCCAACGGCAGAGCACATTAAACCACATATTAAAGGCGCATGCTTACTTGCCTTGTGTTCTCCACAAAACCCTACGGGTACTGTGTTTACTAAAGAGGGTTTAGCAGATATTTGCGATTTAGTTTTAGAAGAAAACAAACGCAGAGGTGAAAATGAAAAACCTTTGTACTTAATGTACGATCAAATTTATTGGGCACTTACTTACGGAGACACACAACATTATAACCCGGTATCACTTCGCCCGGAAATGAAAAAATATACTGTGTTTGTAGATGGCATCTCTAAATCACTTGCGGCAACCGGTGTGCGTGTAGGTTGGAGCATGGGGCCAAAATTAGTAATCGATAAAATGAAATCCTTACTAAACCACGTGGGTGCTTGGGCTCCTAAAGCTGAGCAATTGGCTACGGCAAAATATTTATCAGATTTAAAACGTTACGATTTATTTTTAGTCGGACAAAAAAAACAATTACACCAACGTTTAGATGGCTTTTATAAAGGCTTTACAAAACTAAAAGCAGAAGGTTTTAAAATAGATGCCATTGTTCCGCAAGCAGCTATTTACTTAACTGTTCAGTTTTCTTTACACGGCATGAAAACACAAAGCGGTGAAACACTAACAACTACTAAAGATGTTACCAAATATATTTTAGATGAAGCAAGTGTTGCCATCGTTCCTTTCTATGCATTTGGTGCCGATGTAAATTCAAGTTGGTATCGTTTAAGTGTAGGCACTTGTAAGATGGAAGACATAGAAGGAGTAATTTCTAATTTAAGAAACGCATTAAAAAAAGTAGTATAACAGTTTTCTAATGAAAAATCTTTATTGCATAATAATGGCAGGCGGTGTAGGTAGCCGTTTTTGGCCTATGAGCAAAACGGTAAAACCTAAGCAGTTTTTAGATGTATTAGGTACAGGCGAAACCTTGTTACAAAATACCGCGCATCGTTTTTCTAAACTTTGTCCGCCCGAAAATATTTATGTTGTTACATCAGAACAATATAAAGACTTAGTAGCTGAGCAACTTCCGAAAATTCCGAAAGAAAATATTTTATTAGAACCTGCTCGTAAAAACACAGCACCTTGCGTGGCTTATGCCTCGTATAAAATTCATAAAAAAAATCCAAATGCCGTTACGGTGGTAGCGCCCAGCGACCATTTAATTACGAAGGAAGATGTTTTTTTAAAAGCGGTAAAATCTTGTTACAGCAAAGCTAAAGCCGAAGATTGTTTACTTACTATTGGCATTAAACCAACGCGTCCTGATACTGGTTATGGCTACATACAATTTGTAGAGTCGCCTACCGAAGAAAAAGATGACCGTATAAAAAAAGTAAAAACATTTACTGAAAAGCCCGATGCTGAAATGGCTAACTTTTTTATGAAGAGTGGCGATTTTTTATGGAATGCAGGCATTTTTATTTGGAGTACCAAAAGCATTATTAATGCGATAGAACTACATGAACCTGAACTTGCTGCCTTGTTTAGAGATGAAAACAATGCATACAACACGCCTAAAGAAATTGATTTTATAAAAAACGCTTACGTGTCGTGTAAAAATATCTCGATTGATTACGCAGTAATGGAGCGTGCTAAAAACGTATACGTGCGTGCATCTATTATTGGTTGGAGCGACCTTGGTACTTGGGGTAGTTTATACGAACACATTAAACACGATAAAAACCATAATGCAGTAGTGGGTAAAAACACCATGTTGTACGATACCAAAAACTGTATTATAAACATGCCTAAAGATAAATTAGTGCTTATACAAGGTTTGGAAGATTACATTGTTGTTGAATCGGATGGTATTTTATTGATTTGCAAAAAGCAAGATGAGCAACAAATACGCAATTTTGTAAACGATGTAAAAGTGAAAAAAGGCGAAAAATTTGTTTAATGTTTGTCGATACACACACACATCTTTACTCAGAAGAATTTACTATTGATATTGATGTAGTCCTGCAAAAAGCAATTGATGCGGGCGTTGAAAAATTCTTTCTTCCTAATATAGATTCTTCTTCTATTGAGGTGATGCATGCTTTGTGCGAAAAACATCCGCAACATTGTTTTCCTATGATGGGTTTACACCCTTGTTCGGTTAAAGAAAATTACAAAGAAGAATTGGCTATTGCCTATAAATATTTACAGACAAAAAAGTATACAGCCGTTGGTGAAATAGGGATTGATTTGTATTGGGATAAAACTTTTTACAAGCAACAGGTTGAGGCATTTGAACAGCAAATAAACTGGGCGTTAGAATTTAATTTACCCATTGTTATACATTGCAGAAATTCTTTCGATGAAATTTATGAAGTGCTTTGTAGTTTTAAAAAGCTACCCAAAGGCATTTTTCATTGTTTTAGTGGCAATGCCGAACAGGCACAAAAAATTATAGACAAAACAAATTTTAAATTGGGCATTGGTGGCGTTATAACCTTTAAAAATAGCGGACTTGATAAAGCCATTGAAAATATAGCTTTAAAACATTTGGTTTTAGAAACCGATTCGCCTTACTTGGCACCGGTACCGTATCGTGGTAAACGAAATGAGTCGGCTTACATTCCTTTAATTGCCGCAAAACTTGCTGAGGTAAAAAAATGCTCCTTGCTTGAAGTTGCCACTACAACAACTGCTAACGCAAAAGAAATCTTTGGTTGGGCGTAAACCTTTTACTTTTTATACGCACCGTACTT
>DATHOW010000168.1:0-40016 GCA_035484495.1 Bacteroidia bacterium
CGATGATAAACGAAATTACACTCGATAAAAAACTACCGTATTTTACGGCACCGTATTTTAAATCGGCAATGTTGTTTAGGTGAGCGGCATCTAAAGCGGGTGCTAATAATAGTGGCGTGATAACATCATCAATTAATGAGGATACTATTTTACCAAAGGCAGCGCCTATAACTACACCTATTGCTAAATCTACTACGTTACCTTTCATAGCAAACTCTTTAAATTCTTTAATCATTCCCATTGTTTTTGTTTTTTTTAAGTTATTATTTATGGTTTAGCACATCGTTTAAAAAAACAAAAAACCTTTTGAGTTTTAAAAATCAAAAGGCTTTTGTTTTATTGTTTTAAAAATTAGTTGTTTAGTTTTTTTTATAAACCACCCAATTTGCTTTCGGCTTTAGCTTTAAGCATTTGCTCGTATTTTGTTTTTTGCTCGGGCGTTAGCACAGTTTTTACGCTGGTTTCGAAAGCATCGGTGCTTTTTTTAGCCGCATTTAGCAAGGCTTCTTTATTGCCTTTAAATTTTGCAGCATCGGCCTCCACTTGTTTAGCACGTTGTAACACTGCGGTAGAAACCGTTTGTGCTTGTACGGTGTTTAAGCCAAGTTTTTCGGTTAGGGCTTTTGTTTCGGCATTTGCTTTTTCATCTACGCTGCTAGCAACTTTGCTTTCTACTTTACTTTCTAAATTTTGTGCGCATACTAAGTTAGTAGCTGCCACAAATAAAGCAAGAGCTGTAATTTTTAGTGTTTTCATGTTTTGTTTTATTGGGTTTACTTTTTATTTAAACTAATATTCTACTTTAAACTCAACACGACGGTTTCTAGCTCTTCCTTCGGCTGTTTTGTTATCAGCAATTGGGCGTTCTTCGCCAAAACCTTCAGGCATCATTCGGTTAGCCGCTACTTTTTTAGTTTCTAAGTATTTTAAAACTGCTTCGGCACGTTTTTGCGATAGTGTTTTGTTTTTTGCATCATCGCCTTGGTCATCGGTATGGCCATCTATTTTTAATTTATAGCTTGGGTTTTCTAACATAATTTCGGCTACGTTATTTAAGATACCAAATGAGCTTGGTTTAATAACATCTTTACCCGACTCGAACTGAATGCCGGTAAGTGCTTTTTCGAATACTGCTTTTGCTTTTTCAGACACTTCGGGGCAGCCTTTATTAGCTACTGTACCCACAACGGTAGGGCATTTATCATCTTTATCGACTACGCCATCGCCATCCGTATCGGGGCAACCTTGCATGGCTACGGTACCTTTTACATCAGGACAAGCATCATCATTATCAGCAATGCCATCGCCATCTCTATCAGGGCAACCTGCCATTTCTTTTAAACCTGCAACGGTAGGGCATTTATCTTTACTGTCTTCAACACCATCGCCATCGGTATCGGGGCAACCTTTAAATGCAGCTACACCTTTAACATCGGGGCAAGCATCATCTTTATCAGTAATGCCATCGCCATCTTTATCGGGGCAACCTTTTGCGGTTGCAACACCTGCTACATCAGGACAAACATCTTCGTTATCGGCTATGCCATCTTTATCTCTATCAAGCATGCAACCATCTTTACCAACGATTTGACCTGCGGGTGAGTTAGGGCATTTATCTTTAGAATCGGCTACACCATCTTTATCGGCATCTTTCTTTTTACCAAAGTTAAAGGCTATGCCTAAGTTGTGTTGCAACTGTTTATCATCGGAATGCGAAGCAACGCTATACCCGTAACCATGATTGGAGAAACCAACCGAGCCAAAGTATCTGATAGCGATGCTTGATGTTACATGATAATCAAGTCCTAAACCAACAGGAATAACCAAATCGAGATTTGGATTGTTGCTATATACGGTTGACATGCTTCTTAAACCTAGTCCGGCAAAAATGTAGGGTACAAGTTTAGCATCATCTTTTTTTACAAATTTATAACGCAGGGTTACATCGGCATTAACACTTTTGTTTAAAAAATTTGCTGCGGCATCTTTTACAAAACCGTGCTGACCATAAGAACCATATAATTGAACATCGAACGATTTATTTACATAACGCGATAACGATAAAGCACCAAAACCATATAATGCTTGTGAGTAATTAAAAAACCCGTTACCAAGTTTGCAACCATTATACTCTGACTTGCCTGCATATAAACCCACGCTCCACGGTTTATCAACTGTTTGTGCCATAACGGTGTTAAGTGTTACTAGTGCTGTTAAGGCAATTGCACCTATTTTAAATTTATTTTTTATCATGTTTATTTTGTGTTTTTATACTGTTTTAAAAGTTCGACAAAAGTATTTCTTGCAAAACGGGGCTGATGCTCCTATAAGTTATTTGAATACTCCAATACGACAAAAGTTAAGGCTTTTTAACATTTATTAAAAAAAGAATTACATTTGTACTTACAGGAGAAACAACAAGAGGCGCAGAAATTAACTTTTTTTAGTTTTCATTATTTTTTTATCTTCGTTTAATTAGTAAAATATTATACTTAAATACATGAAAGGTTTTTTTAGTTTTTGCTTGTTACTTTTTAGCTTAACACTAGCTAATAAATCTGCGGCATCTACCCTATCAGTAACATCTGGTACGGTTACAATTAGTGCAGCTGCTTTTGCAGGTTATTCTACTATTTCAATTTCGGTAGGTGCTCAATTAATTGTAACGGGTACAGTTTCTTTAGGTGGCAACACATCAATTGATGTAGCAGATGATGGCGACCTTGTAATAAATGGCGATTTTAATGTGGGTGGTAACAGTAGCTTTACGCTTAGCGGTGCAGGCACTATGGAAATTAATGGTAATGTTAGTGCCTCTGGTCACTTTTCGTTAGATGATAATGGTGGTTTAGCCGTTAGTGGTAATGCCTCATTTAGCGGTAGTGCTGCTGTTAGCGGCACAGGCTCGCTTGCCGTAGCGGGCACAACCAGCACCAGTGGTAGCGGAACTGTTTTTGGAGGCACCGGAAGTTGTACCGGATGTACTATGGGTAATGGCGACCCTTTGCCCATAAGTTTACTTAGCTTTGATGCAATAGCTACTGAAAAAACAGTAGACCTAAAATGGACAACAGTTACCCAAACTAATAACAGCTATTTTACTATTGAGAAAAGTAAAGATGGCCAAAACTTTGCAGAAGTAGCACGCGTGCAGGGAGCGGGTACCAGCACCCAAGAACTTACTTACTCAACCATTGATGATATGCCATCTGAGGGCGTATCCTATTATCGTTTAAAGCAAACTGATTTTAATGGCAAGTACACGGTTTTTAAAATAGTGCCGGTTACTTTTAATTTAAAGCCGGTTGTGCGTGTTTATCCAAACCCAGCTAATGACAATTTTAGTATAGAAACAAACGATATTACAACTCAAAGCATGCAGGTGTTTGATGTTGCCGGTAAAGTTGTATTAAGTCAGCAAATTAGTAATAAAGCTCACATTGATGTTAGTGCTTTAGATGAAGGAATTTATACCCTAACCCTTAGTAACGATTACGCTGTTGTAAATAAAAAAATTGTTATTATTAGACAGTGATGAGTTATAAGTTGTGTTTGCGATAAAAACAGATTTACTCATTTGTTTTTATTTTAAAATGCATTCGTTATTCTTCCTCGCAATGACAGGGGGCGAGAATTGTACGATTTTTTACGTTAATTTTTATGATAAATGCTTTTTTTGTTATAGATTTATAAAAAAAATATATGAAAATAGCAGGTTTTGTTTTGTCGTTGATGTTGTTTAGTGCATCGCATGTGTTTGCCCAAACAGAAAATAATACGGTGAGTGGCATTATAAAAGAAGTTAAACCACATTTTGCAGGTGAGCATACACTTGTTGTTGGCGAAACCGAGTTGGTGCTTTTAACCGACAAGAAAGATAAAAACGGAAAGAGTTTTGAAATTAATAAACCTTATACCGATATATTAGTGGATAAAAAAGGCACTTTTAGTTTAAACCCAAAATATGCCAACAAGCCATTAAAATTTACTTATACAATTAATGGCAAAGGTTGGAAATGTATTAAAAGTGTTAGCGCAATAAAAAAATGAAGAAAAAAATACTTACAGCAATAACCTTAGTAGTAATAGGTTTTTACGCTAAGGCGCAATCTATTGTGGGAATAGATGTATCTAACTATCAGAGTACCATAAATTGGACTCAGGTAAAAGCAGCAGGTGTAACCTTTGCCTGGGCTAAGGCTACCGAAGGTTTAACGGTAACTGATGCGCAATATCACAACAATGCCGTAAATGGTGTGGCTGCAGGCGTGTATATGGGCGCTTACCACTTTGCACACCCCGACACACACACTACCACAGCACAAGCCATTGCCGAGGCCAACTTTTTTTTAAGTGTGGCGCAGCCTTATATTATTTCGTGCGAGTTGCCACCGGCGCTTGATTATGAAGTATCATCTTCTATGTCGTGGACGGCACAAACGGCCTGGATACAAGCTTGGATGAACACCGTTAAATCTGCCACAGGCATTACACCTATTTTATACACAGACGGATCTATTGCCAGCTCACTGGGTAGTTCTTTAGCATCTTATTGCAACCTTTGGATAGCAACGGATAATGGTAGTGCAACAAATATGCCTCCATCGCCACTTCCTCCATCGCCTCCTACTTCTGATTTAGGTGCATGGAATCCGAATTGGAGTTTTAATCAATACTCGTGGACAACCAACGTTTCGGGAATAACTACAGGTGGAGTAGATGCTGATATTTTTAACGGAACACTGGCAGACCTTAAAAATTTAATGGTTTGCACGCCGCCTGTTTGTCATACATATTATGCTAGTTTTCCGTATACAAACTCTTTTGAAAATACTTGGATAACCGATAGCTGCGCTAATATGGCACAACGTTTACCCGATAAATATTGGAAAAGCAGCATAGGTGGTACTACACCTAACGGAAATGATTATTGGCACCGTGAAGATTATACCGGTACAGACTGGACAGCGGTAACAACCGGAACTTATACGCCTGCGGGATCGGCCGGAAACCATAGTGCGAGGTTTCATAACGACCCACCACCTGCGGGCTCAACAGGTGCTTTGGATTTGTATATTGATTTATCGACCGTAGGCACAAAGAAAGTAACATTTGATTATATACATGATGAGGCTTCGCCATCGCCGTATGCTTTTAATGTATTGTTATCTACCGATGGTGGAAGTACTTTTCCGACTACGTTGCTTACTATTACCACTACCCAAGCATCGACTTGGACTGCACAAAGCTTTACTACCAGTGCTACGTCGGCAACATCGGTACTGCGATTTGTTGCAACCGATAAAGGAGCGCATGATGTGGGGATAGATAATATAAGCGTAGGCTTATTGGGGACTACCAGTATAGCTAGTATAACCGATGATGCCTATGAAGTAAGCATTTACCCTAACCCTACCAAAGGCGAATTTACCATAGCGGTTAAAGATGCGATGAAAAAAGTAAGTGCCGACTTGTATAATAACCTAGGGCAATTTGTGAAGCACGAAGAAGCTAACACAGGAGAAAACAGTTTACACGTAAGCGAATTAAGCGAAGGCGTTTATTTTGTGCATGTTTATGTTGATGGAATTAAAACGAGTACACAAAAAATATTGGTTATAAAATAAGTGTAACACTTTTGTAGCTCAACTTTAAAACCTCGGGGCTTTGCTTCGAGGTTTTTTTATGCCCTTGTTGGTGTTTGATGATTTATGCCGCAGGATTTGTAAATGCTGTGGAGCGAAGAAGTAATGAAACAACAAGTTGTCCATTACTTCACAATTTTACCATCTTTATATGTTATGTTCTTTACCACTTTTCCGTCTAAATTATATTCTAAATACAGCCCATTTAGTTTGTCATTAAAATACATGGCTTCTACTTTCACCTTTCCATTTTTAAAATATTTAAAACATTTTCCGTCTGCTTTATTTTTAGAGCCAATATAATATTCCATAATAGTACCCGATGGATAAAACTTGGCATAGGTTTGTGAGTTGGTAACGTTTTCTTCTAAATATTTAAAGCTAAAATAAAAACCACCCTGTTTGTATTCAACATCTTTAAACGGACTTTTAATTAAGGTTGAATCGGATTTATAGCTAGTTGTATAAATTTCTTTTGCTACGTTATTTTTGTAGTACGAAAAATTTTTTGTGTATAGTAGCGTATCGTGCTTGTAAATTTCAATATAAACAGTGTCTTTATTTTCATTCAAATAAAAATTTGTGCCATTAAATTCTCCCTTATCAAATTGTTGCATAACGCATAAGTCTCCATTTTTATAATACATTACCTGGTTACCTTGCAAATTGTTGTTTTTATTAATGTATTTGTAATAACTGCCGTTATTATAATAATCAATTATTTCGCCATCGGGCTTGCCGCCAAACATTTTATTAATGGGGTTTTGCGCATAAATGGCAACATTTAAAAGAGATGCGATTAAAAAAAACAATTTTTTTACCATACTAAAGCCAAATGTTATAAAACTTAGTAAAGATAATAAAATGTTTGCCCAGCATTAGGGATTAAAGAGAAAAGCCTATAGCCTGCAAATACAGATTTCTCCCTGCGGTCGAAATGACAAGGCGTGAGATAAAAGTTGAAAATGACAAGGCGCGAAATAAAAAAACACTAAACTACTTTGGCCGATGTGCGATAGGATGTGCCTTTAAAAATGGCTATGAGCTCTCCTTTTTCGTTCGTGGTTTTTATATCGTAAATGCCGGTTTTGTTGCCCAGGTAAATTTCTTTGGCTTCAACAAAAAGTAAATCGCCGGCTTTGGCAGGGCGGGCAAAACTTATGGTAACATCTAATGCCACGGCAATAATGCCATGCGAATTGCAGGCAAAAGCAAAGGCCGAATCGGCGGCAGAAAATAAAATGCCGCCGTGTATGCTTAAAAAACCATTTAGCATATCGTTGGTAACGCGGTAATGCAATTTGCAATAACCCATGCCAACCTCATCAACCTGCAAGCCCAGCCATTTGGTAAAGGCATCGCGTTTTAACATAATATCTAAAACCTGTTGGGGTGTTTTATTTTCTTCCATGCTGCAATTTGTTAAATATGCTTCAATATCCTTATAAACAGGCTCAATTTAAGAAAAAATAACAATTTGGCTATTAGCACTTTCAGTAATAAAGTTAATTAAAATGCTAATTTTGCGCCACTTATGCGGAAAATATTTTTTTTGCTTCTATGTACAATTTCTGCGCTTGGTTTTTCGCAACAGCAAAGCCCTACAATTGATACAGTAGCTATTACGTTAAACGATGCCGAAGATCAGTTTTTAAAAAACAACTTTGCCTTATTAGCTCAAAAATTTAATGTTGATGCCAGCAAAGCTTTAGTAAGACAAGCAGGTTTGTTTAACAACCCTAATGTTTATTACGAAAACAGTGTTTACAATAAATATAAAACTAGTGGTAACAAATTTTTTCCGACAAAAGTGGGGGAAATGGGGCATCCTGAAACACAAGGCGAATTTATTGTACAATATAACTGGCTTTTTTCGGTAGCGGGTAAGCGTAACAAATCGGTTAAGGTGGCTAAGGCACAAGCCGATGTGGCACAATATCAGTTTGATGATTTAATGAGAACTTTATTGTTTGCATTGCGTTCTGATTTTTATCAATTGCATTATGGTTTACAATCGCTTAAATTGTTTGATGAAGAAATTGCTTCGTTAAATGTTATTGTTACAGGTTTTGAAACCCAATATCAAAAAGGAAACGTATCGCTTAGAGAAATTACCCGTGTGCGTGCTTTGTTATTCTCGATGCAAAACGACCGCCTAGCTTTAGCAACTGATTTGCGCGAAACATTAAGTGAGTTTGCCGGTTTACTAAATAATCCTAAGCCCGTTTGGTACAAGCCAACTGTAAACGAGGCTGAAGTAGCTACTAAATACAATGCAGCTTCGGTTGGTTTATCGGATTTATTGACGCAGGCACTTAGTAACCGCCCCGATTTGAAAGCCGTGCAAGCACAAGTAATTGCCAGCGAAGCAAACCTAAAATTACAAAATGCAACCGGTGTACCTGATGTAATGTTGCAGGGTGTTTATGACCGCAACGGAAGTTATATACCAAATTATAATGCAGCTGCTATACAAATACCAATAGCTATTTTTAACCGTAACCAAGGTAACAGGCAAGCAGCAAAATCGTTAGTTGATGCAGCCAACCAACAACTATTGCAAAAACAGGTAAGTGTGCAAAATGATGTGTTTGCAACGTACCAAAAAATGATTGAAACCGAAAAATTAAACAACTCGTTAAGCGCCAATTTTGCAACCGATTTTAACTCGCTACTAAAAGGGGCGCAAGCAAACTTTGAAAAGAAAAATTTATCGTTGCTTGAATTTGTAGATATGTTTGAAAGTTACAAAACAAGCATGGTGCAGTACAACACTATTAAAACACAACGCTTAACAGCTTTTGAAGAATTAAACTTTAACGTAGGAAAAGATGCATTTAAAAAATAATTTGAAACTTTTATGTGGCATGCTGCTTGCGGTGTGTTTATTTATTTTCTCATCTTGCTCGGGAAACAAAACTGAGAAGAAAGATAATGTGATTGAAATTTCTGACTCGCTTATAAAAAACATGACTGTTGGCATTGCCCGTACAACACAAGTTAGAAGTGAAATTAAATTAACCGGAAAAGTTATAGCTGACCAAAGTAAGCAGTTAGCCGTTTACCCTTTAGTGGGTGGTACTGTAAAAACAATTAGTGTTGAGCTGGGTGATTATGTAGAAAAAGACCAAGTGCTAGCTGTTATTAGAAGTGCTGATGTAGCCGATTTTGAAAACCAATTTATAGCCGCAAAATCTGATTACGAAAGTGCTAAAAAAAACAAACAAGTTGCTGAAGACATGTATGCGTCTAAATTAATGTCGGAGCGCGATTATTTACAAGCAAAACAAGATTTTAATAAGGCTGAAGCCACACTAACTAAAGCACAAGAGCTACAAAAAATTTATAGTGTAAGCAATGCAAGTGACTATGTGGTAAAAGCACCTATTTCGGGTTTTATAATTGAAAAAAATGTAAATAAGGACATGCAAATTCGTACGGATAACGGAAACAGTATGTTTACTATTTCGCAACTTAATGATGTGTGGGTTTTAGCTAATGTTTATGAAACTGATATTGATAAAGTAAAAGAAAAAGATACCGTGTTTGTTACTACGATTGCTTATCCCGATAAAATTTACAAAGCAACTATTGATAAAGTATATAATGTGCTTGACCCACAAACACGCGTAATGAAAATTAGGATTAAGTTAAATAACCTCGATTATTTATTAAAGCCTGAAATGTATGCTAATGTGGTAGTTAATTATGCAGAAGCTGAAAAAATGCTAACCATAGCATCGAGTGCTTTAGTTTTTGATAACTCTAATAATTACGTGCTGGTATATGGAGGAGGGAAAACCTTTAAGGTGCAAAAAGTTGATTTATATAAAGCCATAGGAAATAAAGCCTATATAAGAAGTGGGGTAATGGAAAGTGATAGAATTGTTACCTCGAACCAACTATTAATATATAACGCGTTAACCAATAACTAAGTAAGTTTTTATGAATAATTTGGTTAAAGGCATTTTATCGTTTTCGCTAAAAAACAAATTTTTTGTTTTAGTAGCAACTATTATTACTGTAATAGCCGGTATTATTGCCTACTTAGACACACCTATTGAAGCTTTTCCGGATGTAACAAACACACAAATTATTGTTATTACACAATGGCCGGGTAGAAGTGCCGAAGAGATAGAGAAGTTTGTTACTATACCGATAGAAATAGCTTTAAATCCTTCTCAGAAAAAAACCTCTATTCGTTCTACTACTTTATTTGGTTTATCGGTAGTAAAAGTAATTTTTGATGATGATGTTGACGATGCATTTGCCCGACAGCAAGTAAACAATTTGCTACGTAATGTTGATTTACCAGATGGTGTAAATTCGGAAATAGAACCTCCTTATGGACCAACAGGTGAAATTTTTAGATATACCGTAGATAGTAAAACACTTGGTGTACGTGCATTAAAAACTATACAAGACTGGGTTATAGAACGTAATTTAAAATCGGTGCCGGGCATAGCCGATGTAGTAAGTTTTGGTGGAGAAGTAAAAACCTATGAAATTATAGTAAGACCAACTTTACTTACAAAATATGATATAACGCCTTTAGAAGTTTACCAAGCAGTATCGAAAAGTAACATTAATGTTGGTGGTGATGTTATACAAAAAAACAATCAGGCTTATGTTGTACGCGGTATCGGTTTACTTACCTCTATATCAGATATAGAAAACATTATTATTGATTATGCAGATGGTGTGCCTGTTTTAGTAAAAAACGTAGCTAGTGTAAAAGAAAGCGCGCTGCCTCGCCTTGGGCAAGTGGGCAGAGATACCGCCAATGATGTTGTGGAAGGCATTGTGGTGATGCGTAAAGGCGAAAATCCCGGAGCGGTAATTAGTCGTTTAAATTTAAAAATAGAAGAGCTTAACGATAAAATTTTAACGGGCGATGTACAAATAAAAACATTTTATAATCGTGAAGATTTAATACATTTTTGTACGCATACTGTTATACATAACTTATTAGAGGGTATAATTTTTGTAACTGTAATTGTATTTTTATTTATGGCCGATTGGCGTACAACAGTTATTGTTGGCGTAATTATTCCGTTATCGCTTTTGTTTGCCTTTATTTGTTTGCGTTTAAAAGGCATGACAGCCAATTTGCTATCGATGGGGGCGGTAGACTTTGGGATTATAATAGATGGTGCCGTTGTGATGGTAGAAGGCGTATTTGTTGTACTAGACCATAAAGCCGAAAAAATTGGCATGGAGCGATACAACAAACTATCGAAACTTGGGTTGATTAGAAAAAATGGTGTTGAAACAGGTAAAGCTATTTTGTTTTCGCAGTTAATTATTATTAGTTGTTTGCTTCCGATATTTTCTTTCGAAAAAGTTGAAGGAAAAATGTTTTCGCCTTTGGCATTTACTTTAGGGTTTGCTTTATTAGGTGCATTAATTTTTACGGTGTTTTTAGTGCCTGTGTTAATTAGTTTTCTTTTAAATAAAAACGTAAAAGAAAAACACAATATACTGGTAGAATTTATTACCAGAAACGTTATACGAATTTTTAATAAACTCCACAAAGTACGTAAAACATCAATTACCATTGCAGCCATTATTATGGCGGTTGGTTTGTTTATGTTTCATTTTCTTGGGTCTGAATTTTTACCCCAATTAAACGAAGGCTCTATATATGTACGTGCAAATATGCCTTTAAGTATATCTTTAAGTGAGTCGGTAAAACTAAGTAACAAAATGCGTAGGGTTTTTATGCAATTTGCCGAAGTAAAACAAGTAATATCGCAGGCGGGTCGTCCTAATGATGGAACAGACCCTACCGGATTTTACAATGTTGAGTTTCATGTAGATTTGCTTCAAAAAGACGAATGGAAGAGAAAAATTTCGAAAGCTGAGTTGATAACTGAAATGCAGGATAGTTTAGATGCTTTTTCGGGCATTAATTTCAACTTCTCGCAACCTATTATGGATAACGTGGAGGAAGCGGTATCGGGTGTAAAAGGGTCGATTGCAGTTAAAGTATATGGAGACGATATGCCTAGCATTGAAGGAAGGGCTAAACAAATAGAAGGAATTTTAAATACTGTTACCGGCATTGAAGATTTAGCTGTGATACGAAATATTGGTCAACCCGAATTGCGCATTGAGTTAGATGAAGTAAAAATGGCGCAATTTGGTGTTACAACCGCAGATTGTAATGCTGTAATTGAAATGGCCATTGGTGGTAAAGCAGTAACACAGTTTTATGATGGGTTTAAAAAGTTTGATGTGCGTATACGTTTTAGTAAAGAATATAGGAAAACAGAAACGGAAATTGCCGATGTGTTAGTGCCATCTATACATGGAATAAAAATACCGCTAAAAGAAATAGCAAAAATTTATACCGTAACAGGTCCGTTACTTATTTTTCATGATGATACTAAACGTTTTTGCGCCGTTAAATTTTCGGTACGCGGGCGCGATATGGGAAGCACTATTGATGAGGCTCAGAAAAAAGTAAGTGCAACCATTAAATCATTACCAAAAGGGCAATCAATTTTATGGTGTGGCGATTTTGAAAACCAACAGCGTGCTCAAAAGCGTTTAATGCATGTGGTGCCTATAACTATACTATTGATATTTATTATTTTGTTTGGGTTGTTTGGCAACTTTAGCGATGCCAGCTTGCTGTTGTTAAATATACCTTTTGGATTAGTAGGTGGCATTTTAGCCTTAATGATTACGGGTGTTAACTTTAGTATATCTGCCGGCATTGGTTTTATTGCTTTAATGGGTGTTTGTATTCAGAACGGGGTTATACTTATGTCTGTATTTAAAAAACACATTACGGACGATAACATGACGGTAACCGAAGCCGTAAAAAAAGGAGTTGCCGCCAGGGTGCGCCCTGTTGTAATGACAGCCACTATTGCCATTATTGGTTTACTGCCCGCAGCTACATCAACCGGTATAGGCTCAGAGTCGAGCAAGCCGTTGGCTATTGTAGTAATTGGTGGCTTATCGTTAGCAACGGTTTCTACACTGCTTATATTTCCGCTTATATTTGAAAGCATTTACCAACGTAAGTATCACAGAAAAAGCAGGAAATCAGCATTATAAATAATGAAAAAGAGAGGCTACTCTTATCTTTTTATATTTTTTTGTTTACATGCAGCAGCCCAACAAAGTGTATTAGATTCGATAAGGATTGCTTATAATACAATTGCCTACAAAAGGGAAATTGCTTACTCGCTTAAAAATGTAGGATACATTTATAGTGAGGATAACAACATAAAACAAGCACTTGATTATTATACTAAAAGTTTAAAAACATACGAAGAGATTAAAGATAAAGAGGGCATAGCCACTTCGCTTTTTAATATCGGTAAAATTTACAATAACCAAGGAGATAGAAAACAGGCATTGCACTATCGTGCTGAGAGTGTAAAAATACAAGCTGAGGTTAAAAAACAACAAGAAACCGCTAATGCGCTAAACAAACAGGCTTATAATTATTATAAGCAAGCGGATAAAACCCGTGCATTAAACTACTATTATAAAAGCCTGAAAATGTATTTTGAAATAAATGACAAATCGGGTTTTGTAAACGCGCTAAATAATATAGGCACCATTTACGTGGCACAAGGCGATAAGCAACAGGGAATGAGTTATTATAATTTTAGTTTAAAAATAAAAAAAGAAAGTAAAAAACGCGGCGCGAATATAAAATTAGAAATAAATAACCCGGATGGCATAGCTTACTCGCTTAACAATATTAGTTTAATTTACTTGGCGCAAAAAAAGTATGAGCTTGCGTACACATACGCAAACAACGCACTTATTTACGCTAAAGAAACCAGTTACTTTAAAAGCATTTGCAGGGCAGAAAGTTTATTATCTGTAATTGATGAGGCACTAATTACATATACACTAACGCCCGAAACCAAAAAGAAAGAACTTTTAGCCGATGCCGATGTGCATTATAAACAGTACATTATTTGCCGAGATAATAGTGGTAAACAACCAATACAAAAAACCGATACAGTAAATAAATTAGTTACCGCCACCGCCATAAAAAATGCAAGCAGCAAAAATAAAAGCATAACCCCCATCCTTATTATAGTTGGTTTATTAATTGCCTTGCTTTACTTTTTTAGCAGAAGAAAAGGTAAATAGTATTGCTAAAAATACAAAGGCTTAAAGTTTACGCCATGTTTATCAAACTCTACCGTAGGAAAAGGTAATTTAAACCCATTAACAACCGAAAAAACACTTTTTAGCAACCGCGATTTTGTTTTTATTTTGGTGAAATCAACATCTAACGAAAAATAATATTTTCGGTAACGGTAAAAATAATCTATGTGTCCGTTGGCACTAATAAGTTGTGTTTGGTTGTTTACACTGTTAACCGCCGTAGTGCCGTTGGGGTAAACAATTACATTGCTTTTACCACTAACCATATTGGTGGCACCGTAACCAAACGATAGGTTTATAAAGTTAGGAAACTTGGTATCTTTTTTTAAAAACGAGGCTATATTAACTGATGCCCAATAGGTTTGTCCGTTATAATCTTTAATAATTCGTTCGGCAAAGTTGCTGCCTAATACATTGGGGCGGTACGGCGGAAAAGAAGTTTGGTGGTCAGAAAATTTTAATTGTATGCGTTGCTCTTTCCAAAAATATTGTTGCAAACTAAACGCAAAGCCACCCGCAAAATTGGCTGCTTCATCGCCCCAACTAAAGCCCCACTCTTTAGAAAAGCCATCCAGTATCTCGACAGAACTTAAATATAAAAGTCCGAATGCTTGTCCAACAATTATGCTTTCCTTCTCTGAAAAACCAGCCCAGCGTAAGCCTCCCGTAGATAAATGCCCCAAGCTGGCATTAAAAGGAGAAGTTTTAAAGCCTGCCCAATTCATGGCTTCCATTACAAGTCTTGCGCTGCTGTAGGTTGAAAAAGCGTGCCCGCATTTATCCATTTGGCACCATTGGGCATTGTCATTAAAAAAATGAAACGAGGTTGATTGGTAAGGATGATACCAAATTAAATCTAAAAAGGTTAAGGAGCCTGCCGTGTAAGCCCCCATAGAGCCTAATAAAATAGTTTTACGAATTACTTTTTGTTTGTGTGTAAGGCTATCGGGTTTGTAGGCAGCTGTATCCAATTTTTGTGCCCGGCAAAATACAGGCAAGTACAAAAACGTAATGAGTACAAAATATACTATTTGTTTGGCTAAAAAATTTTGCGCTATTTTTTGCATAATACGTAAGCCCGTAAATATAGAAACTATTAGTGGGGCACCGGCTGCCTAAAGTTATTAAGTAAGCGTTAAAGTTTTAACGCTTACTATATGTTTATATATTTTTATAGCTTAATGCCGCTGTTATTCATTCGGGTTGTACATTAGCCGACTGCATTATGTTTTTTACTAAATTAGATTATAACCAGTTTACTGAACACATACAAAACATTAACCGTGTAGATGGCGAAGTTTTGTTGGTTGATAAACCCTACCACGTTACGTCATTTGAGGTGGCAAACAAAATAAAAATTGCCATTAAAAAAACGTTTCCGGATAAAATAAAAGTGGGGCATGCCGGCACACTTGACCCCTTGGCTACCGGGCTATTAATTATTTGTACCGGAAAAAAAACCAAACAAATAGACCTGATACAAGCGCAGGAAAAAGAATATACCGGTACTTTTTTTGTAGGTGCTACCACGCCTTGTTTTGATAAAGAGAAAGAAGTTGATTTTACGTTTCCGACTGAACATATTACCGAAGAGCTGATTGCTGAAGCCGTTAAAAAATTTACGGGCAAGCAAATGCAAACACCGCCCATATACTCGGCAGTGCATATAGATGGTAAACGTGCGTATGATTTAGCGCGCGAAGGCGTAGCCGAAATAAAAATAAACCCCAAAGAGGTTGACATAAAAGTTTTTGAAATTACCCGCATTACCCTACCCGAAATTGATTTTAGGGTGGTTTGCAGCAAGGGCACTTATATACGCTCGCTAGCCCGCGATTTTGGTTTAGCCCTAAACAGTGGCGCTTATTTAACCGCTTTGCGCCGCACACGCATTGGCGATTATAAAGTAGAGGATGCTATTAAGGCTGTTGCTACTGTTACTAGCCAATAGTTATTAGGCAGGTAATAAATTTCTTCCTCTCCTTTAAAATGACAAAAGGCATTGTTAATTAAACGGCTGATATTTTTTTTGGGCGGCATTACTAAAACATTATTTAGGAGGTAACTTTGTGTTACGTGAAAAGAAGCGACGCATATAACCCCTTTGCCAATATTGATAAACTGTGCGTTTTATTTTATTTTATTTTGGTGCTGATGGGCTGGCTAAATATTTACGCCGCCGTGTATAACGAGGAGCACAAAAATATTTTTGATATGAGTCAGAAATATGGCAAGCAACTTATGTGGATTGGCACCGCTACCGTTTTAGCCATTATTATTTTATTTATTGATGCCGATTTTTATACCGTTTTTGCTTATGTGTTTTACGGCATTTTGTTAGTGCTTTGTATTGCTGTGCCCTTTGTGGGTAGGGAGATAAAGGGAAGTAAATCGTGGTTTGGGTTTGGTGGGTTTGGTATACAGCCCGCCGAGTTTATGAAATTTGCTACCAACCTGGCTATGGCCAAATTTTTAAGTAATGCTAATTTAGAAGTTGATGGGGTGAGACGAGGCGTGTCTAACTTTTTTAAAAAATATAGAAACACCATTATTGCACTGATAATTATTGGGTTTCCGCTCATCATCATAAAAAAATTACAAGATGAAACAGGCTTGGCAATTGTGTTTGCCGCTTTTGTATTTACGTTGTACAGAGAAGGTTTATCGGTAAATTTTCTGCTGTTTGGCTTTGTGGCGGCGGTGTTATTTGTGTTGGCTTTGTTGGTTGACAACACGTATCTTTTTATTATTATAGGTTCGTTGTGTGGTTTATCGTTATTGTTTATACAACGCAGTAAGACAAATATTTTTTTGGTGATTGCCATTGGCATTGTGGCTTGTGGGATGGTGAAGGGCACATCTACCCTATATGAAAAATTAGAAGACCATCAAAAAATACGCATTGATGTGTTGCTAGGCCGTGGCACTATTAACCTTAAAAAAGAAGGCTACAATGTAAACCAAGCTAAAATTGCTATTGGTAGCGGCGGGTTTTGGGGCAAAGGCTATTTGCAAGGCACACAAACTAAATATGATTTTGTGCCTGAGCAAGACACTGATTTTATTTTTTGTACCGTAGGCGAAGAGTGGGGCTTTTTAGGAACATCGGTGGTAATTTTATTACAGCTTGCGCTGATTTTAAAAATTATTACGATGGCCGAAAGGCAACGGTCGGACTTTAGTAGAATTTATGGTTACGGTGTGGCATCGGTTTTGTTTTTTCACTTGGCTATAAATGTTGGAATGACTATTGGCCTTGCGCCTGTTATTGGTATACCGTTGCCCTTTTTTAGTTACGGGGGCTCATCGTTGTGGTCGTTTACTATTTTGCTTTTTATTTTTATTAAGCTTGATGCAAATAGGCTGAGTATTTTGAGGTAGGTTTTATTTGCTAGGGGTTGATTGACTTTAAGTTTTGTTTTTCTTAATTTCTTTTTTCTTAGCAAAAAAGAAACAGGGCAAATGTGTAGTACACATTTGAGCCAGTATGTGCGTTAGCCAAGCCCAGCCGATTGCATCCGCACAAGCCAGTCGACTTGGCGTCTGGGCAGGCCTGCCCCTACTGTGCTAAGGGGAAATTTACTGCATTGGTGTTAGTTGGAGTTATACCGCAGGATTACAAATCCTGCAGAGCGGGGGTGTGGAGCAAAAACAAAGTAATAACTATAAGTAAATATAGTGGCAATTAATTATATTTGATGAACCAAACGAAGCATGAAAAAAATTTTATTCCTTTTTTTACTTACTTTTTTACAATACGTAAATGCGCAAACTCCTAAATGGAATTGGGCTATAGGGGCTTATGGTGTGCGAAATGAAACGAGTTCGGGAATTTGCACCAATGGTAAAGGCAGCGTTTATGTAACTGGAAGTTACTATAGTAAAACATTAAATTTTGGCTATGGCACTAGTGTTTTAGTCAATGTAGATAGTGCCAATTCTATTTTTACCTGCGAAACCTATATTGTAAAATACAATTTATTAGGGCACCCAGTGTGGGCAAAAAGCATTAATGGAGTTAGTAACCAAAACAGTACGAGTATTGCCATTGATACAATGAACCAAATATACGTTACCGGAAGTTTTTATGGCAAAACCATTACGGTTGGCACGTTTACGTTAAGTAATATAGATACATCGGGCAACTTGACAGATATTTTTTTAGCCAAGTACGATTCGTTAGGCAATGTTTTGTGGGCAAAAAGTTATGGCGGACAAGGTTATTGGGGTGGTGCTAATGATGAAGGAACTGCAGTTTGTGTTGACAAAAACGGAGACTTATTTATGACAGGTAATTTTTCGGGAGACTCAATTCATTTTGGCGGTATTAAACTAATTAATCTTAATGCTCCTAATCAAAGTTTTTTTTTAGTAAAGCATGATATATTGGGTAATGTTGTTTGGGCAAAAACCGCAGGAGGGCCTAATTGCCTTAGTGGTGGGACGGCCGTAGCAGTAAATAATATAAACAACATAGTTGTAACAGGGACTTTTGCCCAAGCTGCCATGAATTTTGGAAGTATTGCTTTACCTAACGATACAACTGTAGGCGGAGATATTTTTGTGGCTAAGTATAACCAAACCGGTAATGTTATTTGGGCAAAAAGTAGTGGCGGAAACGGCAATGACGGTTCAAGTGGAATTAGTACAGATGCACATGGAAATTGTTATATAACAGGGGATTTTAATAGTCCGAAAATTATTTTTGGTTCTACAACTTTAATAAACACATACGGTTACAATGTTTTTACGGCTAAATACGATTCGTTAGGCAATGCCCTTTGGGCAAAAATGGCAACGGCCACCGGAAATAATATGTTGGCAAACAGCTGCGATATAACAACCGATAGTACAGGTAACTCATATGTGATAGGCGATTTCAACAATCGTCCGATTACATTTGGAAATGTAGTTTTACCTAACTGGAACAGTTATGATATTTATATGGTAAAATATGATGCACTTGGCAATGTAGTTTGGGCAAAAGTCAACGCCGGTGATGATAATGATTTTGGCGGTGGAATATGTGTTGATGCCGATACAAATGTATATGTAACTGGATATTTTGGAAGCCCATCAATTAATTTTGATGCTGCAACTGTTTACAATACGGTAAATAATACAACATACACCCATGATGTGTTTACTGCCAATTTAGGAAAAGTAAGCTTTACTATTTTGCAAACAAATGTTAGTTGCTATACAGCCAATAACGGTAATGCAAGTGTTTCGCCTTATGGCGGAACCGCACCTTATACTTATTTATGGAGCAGTGGGCAAACAACTTATTCGGTAAGCGCATTAAGCCCAGGCAGTTATACAATTACTGTTACCGATGCAAAAGGTAAAGCAGCTAACGGAGTTATAACTATAGTACAACCAGGTTATTTGTATACAAGCTTTACTTATACAAGCCCAACATCGTGTAGTTTAAATGATGGAATGATACAGGCCATCGTTTCGGGCGGTACCGCACCTTATACTTATTTATGGAATACAAATGCAACAAGCTCAACTATAAACGGACTTGCATTAGGAAATTATACCTTAACCCTAACCGATGCGCACGCCTGTATTAAAACATATACAACAAGTCTAAATTGTGTAACTACGGATATAGATGAAGTAACGGCCGAAACTATTTTTACCATATACCCTAACCCGACAAGTAATCAGTTTATTATTAAAACTAACACTACTGATAAGTTAATGGTGGATTTGTATGATACAAACGGCCGACATGTTTTTAGTGAAAACATAAACGACACTTTAAGTGTCGACGTAAGCAATTTAAATGAAGGAGTTTATAGTGTAGTAATTAAAACTGCCAATTATTTAATAAATAAAAAGTTCGTTATACTGCACTAAATATTTTGCCCCGCTCCGCAGGATTTGTAATCCTGCGGGTGCGTTAGGGATTGTAGTGAAAAGCCCGCAGCCTGCAAATACAGATTTCTCACATTCGTTCGAAATGACAAGCAGGCGAGGACTTGTAACGGAAAGCCCGACGGCGTAATTGCCGGAACGCCCAGTTACTTATTATCGTTTGAATACAAATTAGCTACGTAAGCTAAACTATTTGCTACGGGGATGAATTGGTAGTTTAACTCTTTGCAAACTTTTGTGTTATTGTAGTAGTGTTTGTTTTGTGCTGATTGTAACATGCTTTTGGTAAAGCTACGTTTTTTGCCAGTGATGGTGGAAAGAAAGGCATCGCCAAATAAAGCCAGGTTTAAAAGAAAGCTGCCTGCTTTTATTTTGCTGGTTGGCTTATTAAAATTTTGTTGTAGCTGGTGGGTGATTTGCTTGAAGGAGCAGTTATCGGCATTGAGGATGTAACGGTGCCCGAATTTGTTTTCGTTGGTTAACCTAATCATGCAGTTGGCTACGTCGCGCACATCTACATAACCTGTTATGCCTTCGGTGTAAATGGGTAAGCCTTTGTGGCAACGGGTAATGAGTTGTGTACTGCTTTGTCCCCAGCAACCTGCACCCAAAATAACGGATGGGTTTACTACCAAAACTTGCAAGCCCTCGGCGGCACCGCGCCATGCTTCGAACTCGCCACGATATTTGGTAATGGCGTAGGATGAATTGCCTGCGGCGGTTTTCCAGACAGAAAACTCATCGATGTATTTTTTGTTGGCTTCTATTTGCAAGGTGGCTACGGAACTAACGTGACAAAATTTTTGCACGCCTTTGTCTAAGCAAGTGTTTATAACGTGCGCTGTGCCTTCGGCATTAATGGCGTAGAGTTGTTTGCTATCGGCCTCATCAAACGAAACCAAACCTGCGCAATGATATACTTCGCTTACGTTGGTAAGGGGTTCTTGCAGAGAAAAATAATTGGTAACATCGGCCTGATGCCACTCGATGAGCGAAAAATATTTTTCGACTTCGGTGGTGTAGTAGGCAAGAATTTTTTTTGTGTTTTCTATTTTATCTTTATGACGATACAGGGCACGCACTTTTTTATTTTGCATGACAAGCGCAGCCGTTAAATGACTACCCAATAAACCTGTGGCACCGGTAACTAAAATCACAAATTAAAATTTACAAACAGTAGCAAAGTTAAACAAGCTAATGAGGTTAGCAAGCCTACCGCAAAACCCGCGTAAACCTGCTTGGGCGAGTGCTCGTTTAAATACAAGCGGGCAAAACAAATTAAGCCTGCTATGCCCAAACAAATGCAAAGGGGTATGATGTTGGCGCTGGTAGAAAAAAATTCGCAAAAATAAATTACACCCAAGCAACCCCCAATGGCCGATGCGTGTGCCGAAATTTTAGTGAAAAAATTTATGATGAAATCGGCAGCGATAACAAGTAACGATACTAAGATAATTTGTTTGAAAAAGTAAGGCAGCGATAAACCGTGCAAAATATAAAGCAAGCCGATGTATAAAGTTAGGGTTGATACATAGGGCATTAAGCGCTCGCTAGATTGGTGCGCCTGCATATCTTTTATATAGCCCATTTTTTTTAGCAGCACCATATTTAGTAAGGGCAACAGCACCGAAAATACTACTACGGCTGCCATTAAAAAAAGTTTTTTTACGGGTGGTACAAAATAGGCGAAGTAGTTGTTGGTAAATAAAAAGTATGCCGTTAAATACGTGAGCATAAAAATGGGATGAAAAAGATAGGATATGAGATTAGCTAATTTTTTCATTTTGGGATTTATTTTTAAAGATATAAAAATAAGCGGTGGCTATAAAACCAAAAACAAAAGGAATGCCGGCGTAAAATTTATACTCTACCCTGCCAAAAAATTCGCAACACATCCAAAAGGCATTGGCAAAAATCCAAAAGCAAATAGCCAGGTTGATGTACACCTCGTTGGTTTTGCGGGTAATAAACGTAATTAAAAAAGCAACAAACAGGGTGGGCACTATCATGGTAACGCCAAGCAAACGCCACTCCAACATCCAGCAAGTATCTTTAAGTAACCAAAGTGGTATATGCAGGTTTTCTATTTTGCGTAAGGAATATTTACCCTGCATTTTTATTTATTAAAAAAAATATCGGCTATGGTGAAGATAGAAAAAACTAAACTGCCAATGCCGTTAACTGTGCCGAACGCTAAATTTACTTTGCTTAAATCGGTTGGCTTTACTAAACGATGCTGATAAATAAGTAAGCCTATGAAACAAGCAGCACCCATCCAATAAATAAAACTAAAGTGCCCGGTTACGCCAACGGTAATAATTAAAAGTGCAGTAACAACATGCACCACTTCGGAAAACTTTAGTGCACGTGGAATGCCCAACCATGCGGGAATAGAATTTAGGTTGTGTGCTTTATCAAAATCGGCATCGGGCAGGGCGTAAATAATATCGAAACCACCACTCCAGGTAAAAACTACAAACGATAATAAAATAGGCAGCAAACTAAAGTGCCCTGTTAGGGTTAAATAAGCGCCAATGGGTGCCAGGCTTAAACCTACGCCCAATATTAAATGACAAAGGGGCGTAAAGCGTTTGGTGAAACTGTAACCTAAAATTACCAGTAATGCCACAGGCGATAAATAAAAACAAATTGAATTGATAAACCAAGTGGTTGCTATAAAGGCTGCCGAGCAAATGATGGTTAAGGTTAATGCAGCCGCAGGGCTAATGATGCCGGCAGGCACTTCGCGGTTTTTGGTGCGGGGGTTTAGGGCATCAAACTTTCTATCGATATAACGGTTGAATGCCATTGCCGCACTGCGGGCAAAAACCATGCACAGTATCATATAGAAAAAAATAGTGGCGTCGAACTTGCCCACTTGCTTATAGGCCAACAAAAAACCAATAAGTGCAAAGGGCATAGCAAAAACTGTATGACTAAATTTTATGAGCGACAGATATTGATTTATTTTTTTAAGCATACATTATTCTTTAAAAATAAAAATAATTGTGATAATATAAAGCACCGGAACGGAACTTAGCAAAAGGGCAAAAAACACCGGGTGATTCCATTTGGTTTCCATTTGAAATTGTGTGCGCCTAAAAATTACAAACACCGAACAAATGATGCCTGCAATGGCACAAAACATGCCCCACTTTAACAGGGAAATAGAGATACACGATAAGGCGGCTAAGATGCCAAAAAATAAGGCTAAGTTGGTAAAGAGTTTTCCTACACTGATTTTCATTTTACTTACTCACTAAAGTTGTTGCGGCTATAAGCGGTGTGGCGGTTACTAAACCGGCTTCGTTTATTTGCTGCAAGTAAACATCCTGCATGTTATTTATTAAATCTGCCCCAAAAGGCATTTGTACTTTTATGTAGTTATCGCTAAAGCCATGTATGAAACCGTTTTTGTTTTCGGCTTCGAACAACACTTTGCGTGTGCTGCCTATGTGTTGGGTATAAAAATCTCTTTGTTTTTTTGTAGAAAGAATGCGCAGCATTTTGTTGCGCTCTTTACGAACAGGAATAGAAACTACGCCATCAAGCGTAATGGCATCGGTGTTTGGACGTTCAGAATAGGTGAAGACGTGCAAGTAAGAAACATCTAACGCGTTGATGAAGTTATAGGTTTCTAAAAACTCGGCATCGGTTTCGCCGGGAAAACCTACTATAACATCTACCCCAATGCAAGCATGCGGCATTACTTGTTTTATGCGGGCAACACGTTCAACATAAAGTTCGCGCATGTAACGACGGCGCATTAACTTTAACATGCTGTTGCTGCCACTTTGCAAGGGCACATGAAAATGAGGAACAAATTTTTTTGATTGCGATACGAAATCGATAATCTCATCCTTTAATAAATTAGGCTCGATGGATGAAATGCGGAAACGATCTATGCCTGCTACTTTATCAAGTTCTTTTATTAAATCTAAAAAAGTTTCTTGGCGTTTTTCGGTATTAGAGTTTTGGGTAAAACCAAAGTCGCCAATGTTTACACCAGTAAGTACAATTTCTTTAATGCCTTGTGCGGCAATTTCTTTAGCTTGGGCAATTACATTTGCAATGCTATCGCTGCGGCTTTTGCCACGCGCTAAAGGGATGGTGCAATAGGAACAGGTATAATCGCAACCATCTTGCACTTTTAGGAAGGAACGAGTACGGTCGCCGGCAGAGTAGGATGAAATAAATTCATCAGTCTGCTCTATTTCGCAACTGTGCACCTCAGCGTTTTCAGTTTTGGTAAGATGTTCCACATAATGCGGCAGGTTAAATTTTTCTTTAGCGCCCAGCACTAAATCAACCCCGGGTATTTGACCAATTTCGTTAGCTTTTAATTGGGCGTAGCAACCTATAACTGCCACAATTGCCTGCGGCGAAAGTTTTTTTACATTACGAATTAATTGCTTGCATTCTTTATCGGCGTTTTCGGTAACCGAGCAGGTGTTTAGTACATATACATCGGCTTGGTCGTCAAACTCTACTTTGGTGTAGCCTGTGTTTTCGAACTTACGAGCAATGGTGGAGGTTTCGGCAAAGTTTAGTTTGCAGCCAAGTGTATGAAAAGCAACTTTTTTGCCGTTTAAATTCATGGGGGCAAAAGTACGAAAAAATGGCTTATAAAGTAAGGAGTAATTGGTGCTAGGGGATTGATTAGCCTTGGTTTTTTATTTTTCTTAATTTCTTTTTGCTTGACCAAAAAGAAAGAAAAACTCAAGCCCAGCCGATTGCATCCGCACAGGGCCAGTCGACCTGGCGTCTGGGCAGGCCTGCCCTACTGCTCCGAAGGGAAATTAATTGCGTTGGTGTTAATTGGAGCTATACCGCAGGGTTTGTAAATGCTGTGGAGCGGGTGAAATTTACTTAATTGTTAGCGTTCTTTGATATTCGAGGGTGGTTTGGAAAAGAAATTTTTTACCGCCAGTACTTTGCGGGTCAAATTTTGTAAGGGATGTTTCTATTATCACCCCTGTGCCCGAAATGAATTTAGTAAGCGAATCTTTAGGGATGGTTATAACTGATGTTGCATTTGAAACCGAATATTTTATGTGCTTGTTGTATGTTGCAGTATCGTATATATCTACCTCAAACAAATCGTAGCCGCTTGCTCCGCTTAAAGGCAAAGTTAAGTTTTGTTGTTTGTTTACTGTATCAGGAATTTGCCAAAACCCAGAATAACTTGGTTTTGGTGTAATGCTGGTGTATGTAAATGAGGGGATGTTGCTGTTACCGACAATAGTCCATTGGTAAGGCGACGAAAGTGTAACACCTGTAGAATCTTGATATATGCCATTATGTAAAGCAAACTTATGTCCGTTTACTATTACGGAGTTTGTTGTTGTTGTATAGAAGTTGCCTGTTCTTATATTTTGATACGATTGTGGTGCGGTAAAAAACCAACAGCTTACTCCAAACAAAGAAGAATAAATAATTGAAGGGGGAGAATTGTAAATGTAACTATAATCTACATTGAACATACCGCTATACATGCCACCGGGATTACCCTGTGCATCTAAAGAATAACTTGGTGTAGTAGTAGTATTTATTGGGCCAGATGACGTAGTTGTGTCAGTTGATTTTTTACAAGAGAACAACACTATTAGTACACCAATTATAAGAAACAGGTTTTTCATACATTATATTTAGTAAAACGAAGATAAAAATAATTAGTTTGCCGATGGTGCTAAGGGGAGATTTACTGCATTGGTGTTAGTTAGAGCTATACCGCAGGATTACAAATGCTGCGGAGCGGGGTTTTGGGAGTGTAAAAATAGGCCCTTTTGGAAACCCATATAATTTAAAAAATAATAATTTATATTATGGGGTTTCTGTAGAGCCATTTAGGATGGGAGGAAACAGCGATTGGACTCAAAATAACCAATCTAAAGACCCTCATAATTTTCAATATAATACTGTAGGTCTTGGTTTTGGTGCCGAGTTTAAATCTCCATTAAAAAATATTGCACCTTCATTAGGATTTCCTAGTTTTGGCAGTACAGTTATTTCTCTTCCAAAAGCCAGAACAATTGAAGATAGTGCAAAAACTGCGGAGGCATTTCCTGCTGATTCAATGTCAAAAGCTTTTTATAAAAGAAACCCAAAATTTAAAAAATAATGGTTAAAAAAATTATAATACTTACTTTGTTAATAACCATATTGAGTTGTTCTAACAAAAGCAAAGAAAATAAGGAAGTCTTAGAAAGTAATTTAAGTAATACTACAGATAGTATTAGTAAATTATTACTTAAACTATTTCCTTCACATTCTGTTCAAGTAGAAATTATAGGAAATAAATTAAATGTCACTTACTTCGATTCTCTAAATGTTGGAGGACTTGATAGTTATCAGCATCTAATTGTTGAACAGATTGTCAGTTACTCTGATAGCTTAATAAAATCAATAGGTACAATGGAGATAGATTTTAAAGTGTTTAATACTTATAAAGAGAGAGGAAAATACTTGCTGATTAACGAAGATATAAAAACTATTATCCGTAATCATAAAAATAATCCCAAGCTACTTGCTTATAAACATTATCTAACAAATACTATGAACGGTAAAGAATGCCATGACTTACTATCGGCCTTATATGGCATTGCTAAAGCCGGGGAGGATAATACTTTAAAAACAGATTTCTATAATTTTGCTCTTATGTATGCAGAAGCAACGCAAAAAAATAATGCAAAAAAGAAAGATTATTACAAAAGCGTTATGGATGAACTATATGATGGTTTCTCTGACCCTAAAATTAAAATAGCTAATCATGTAGAACCACAACACATTAAGGATTTAATGAAGATATTAGAATAAAGTGGTAGTAGTGTTGTTAGCGTTCAAATTTGTACCTATCCTAAAATATAATTAGCACAAAATTTATAATTTATCTAAAATCTAAAAATCAGAAAGATTTAGAAAGTGTAAAAAAAAACCGCTCCGCAGGATTACAAATCCTGCGGAGCGGGGATTGATTAGCCTAGTGTTTTATCCTTTTACTTTTTTTCTACTATTCTAACACACAGGCTCGCTCAAAAGTCCACCGGACTTTTGCCGTCCTTGATGAAAAAGAATCAAAAACTCAAGCCCAGCCAATTGCATCCGCACAGGGCCAGTCGACTTGGTGTCTGGGCAGGCCTGCCCTACTGCTCCGAAGGGAAATTAATTGCGTTGGTGTTAGTTGGAGCTATACCGCAGGATTTGTAAATGCTGTGGAGCGAGAAATATTAAAAGGCGTACATTAACTGAAGGTTGATGCCTAGGTTATTAAACCGGGCATTGTTGTTTTTAAATAAAACCTGCGGGTTAAGGTCGTAATAAAAAACGGGTGCAACAAAAAACGAAAGGTTTTGTGTAAGGTTTGTCATTAAACCTATTTTGGCAAAAGCAGATGCCGAAAAATTTTGTGAAATATCGACACCTGACCAATGGTAGGTGCTATCTAGGTTGTTGCCATTATAATCTACCCTGTTTTTGGTGCTTTGGCGTATAGTGAAGTTGTAATTAAGCTGTGCACCTATGCCTGCAAACAAATACATTTTTGCAGATATTTTTGCTACTACTTTTTGAAGGCTTAGGGCAAGGTAATTGTAATTGAACCTAGTGCTAGTGCTAAAGTAACCCTGGTTTGTGTACGTAACATTACCATTGGGGCTTATTGTTACTGAATAAACATTGGGGATATTTTTTTGTATGCCGCTGTTGGTTAAATAACCTAAAGCAACACCAAGATAGAGTTTGTGTTTTTTACTTAGTACCAAATTACCGCTTACGCCCGCCGCAAAACTAAAGCCGGGGTAAAGTGTGCTGCTGCTTTTATAATAGGGCATAGCTAACATAGGCGATACGGTGATGCCAATGCCGTTTTTAATTACGGAGGTGCTATCGTTTATTTTAGTTACCGTGGTGCTATCGTTTGTAGCGTTTAGTTTAAAGGATGCTATAATAAGTAATAAGACTATTAGTTTATTTTTCATTTAATAAATGTATACTTGTTTTTGTTTGTTAGGTGCTATAACTGAATTTGTACAGTGGCGGTACTTTTACCTGCATTATAATATTTTTTAGCTCCGTTTATGTAAACCGTAACACGAAAACTATCAGCAGTAGTTGTGTTTAAATTATTATCATCCACTACGGTTGCAAAGTACTGCTTGTGTTGCCCGTTAACCACATTATATTCAATTCCAAAATTTCGAGTTGTAAAGGTGTCGACCAAAAACCCTCTTAGTGCTGGCGAACTATAGTAAGATGTATAAGGAAATACAGGGGAATAAAGAACAACCTGCACTTTAGATGTATTAGAATGTGATACTTGATTATTTGTGCTAGATTTTTTGCAAGAAAACAAAGTAACCAGTATACCAATTATAAGAAGTAAATTTTTCATGCAATACATTTAGTAAAGCGAAGATAAAAAATAATTAGTTTGCCGATGGTGCTAAGGGGAGATTTACTGCATTGGTGTTAGTTAGAGCTATACCGCAGGATTTGTAAATGCTGTGGAGCGGATGATAGAAGTAATAAGAGTAGGAAGTCTTATAATTATAAGTTTGCAAAATTATGGTAGATTTGAAAGGCGGGAAAAATCAGTTCTACAAAAAAGTTGTACACTATTTTTAAAGAACAGTATGAGAAGGTTAAAAGTATTTCAAATAATAAATAGTACAGACAGAGTTTCGAGTGTAGACATTTTTAGGGGGCTGGCTATTATTTCAGTTGTAGTGTTTCATTTTAACAATCAATTACCCTTTGGATTTTTAGGTGTAGACTTATTTTTTTTAGTTTCGGGGCTGCTTGTTGGAGGCTTACTGACTAAAGAGTTTGAAAAACAGAAAAAAATAAATTTTTTAAAGTTTTTTCTACAAAGGGGGTTTAAGATTTGGCCATCCTACTATGCCTTCATTTTATTTGGTAGCCTTATAGCTTTTTGTTTTTACCACGTATCTAATCCTGATCAAATAATTCCGATTTGGGATTTAAAAAGATACTTGTTTTTTTACCAAAATTATACGGGCTTACCGTATCATTGGAGTTTTGACCACGTTTGGTCTTTATGTATTGAGGAACATTTTTACGTACTACTGCCATTACTATTTTTAATTATTCAATATTTCATTAAAGATAAATACAAAATAAAAACTCTTTTTGTGTTTGTAATTTTAACCATAATTGCAGGAATTGGATTTAAATATTTTTCGTACTATTTTACCAGCGGTAAAGACACCTACGCTGCAACACATAACCGAATTGATGCTTTAGCATGGGGTGTTTTATTAAATTTAATTATAATGTATTATGGCGAAAAAATAAAGTCGTTAAAATTTGTACTTTTTACTTTTACCTTAGGGCTTTTCATTTTTATTATAACTTTATATATTTCAATTTATCATGCCGACTATATATTATTTGAAAGAATATACTTACATTCTATAGTTCCTTTTTCATTTTTTTTAATGTTGTTAGGTTTATATTATGTAGATTTTGCTACCCTAAAGCCCTTACGTTTTATAGCTTATTACAGTTACAACTGGTATTTGTGGCACCCTATTTTTGTACTATTTCTTACAAAACACTTAGGCAACACATTTAATGGGCTATTAACTTATTTAATAATTACTTTTTTAATTGCAATTATTGCGACAATATTTATTGAAGAGCCATTTTTAAGAAAGAGAAAAGTGGTTTTAGATAAAATATTTAAAAGCGAAGAGTTAAAAGTGGGGAGTTAAAGGTGAAAAATTATTTAAGCAGCATAATTTTGCCACGAAAGTTTTGAGTTGATTAGCCTTGGTTTTTTATTTTTCTTAATTCTAACGCACAGACTCGCTTAAAAGTCCACTGGACTTTTGCCGTCCTTGATGAAAAAGAAACAAAAAGTCAATAAAAAGCAATTATTTTAATTGCTTTAAAAACATAATGGTTTTTAATCTTTCTACTTTTAATTTAAGGCGTTGTACATTAAAGTAAAAGCCAATTGAAATAATTATAAATAAATTTAGGGCTTTAGAGATTGGGATTTCGGTGGTGGCTAAAAACTGGTTGTACAAAAAAACACTTAAGGCTACAAAAACAAATATAACCGATGTAGGATGCAAAACCCGTACTTGGCTTTCTGCTTTTTTTAATTGGTTGGCAGCCCAATCGTAATCGTTTTCGTTGATTTTAGATGGAGTGTATTGGGTTAGTTTGCTTCGTATACCGCTTACATACTGGTCGATAAGTTGGGCTTTATTTGCTGTTTCCATAAATTTAAATTTGTGTGTGTTGCCACAGTAAATGTAGTTTTTTACTTGTTATGTGTACTTTTTTTTGTTAGCCGCTTACAGCCGTTTATTGCATGGGTGTTGGTGAGAGTTACTAAGCAACAAGGGTTAGGTTATTTAGCTATTGCCCTGTATAAGCAGGGTTTAAAAAATTGGGTATGGTTTTTGCCAAATGAGCCAACCAACCAATTAACCCATAAAATATGAAATTGATTTACGCTTTGCCGTTTTTGCTTGTAACACTTTTTGTAAACGCACAAACAACTTATTTAAAAGTAAACCCCAACATTTATTTACCTAAAGATAGTGTTGAAAGTAAAAAATTAACCACAGCACTAAACGACTTTTTACTGGCTGCACAAAAACCAAACGAAGAAAACAAGTTTGTTTTTGAACCCGAAAAAATAGAAACCTTTATTTTATTGGATGAAGTTAACGGCATTGAAAAAAACTGGAAATTAAAAGATGACTTTTTTTACAAACCCTATTTAAACAATGTTGTTTTATTAAAAGACAACACGTACTTGTTACAGGTTGCCTACATGGGTACAAACGAAGGTGTGCCTTTATTAAGGGCAAGCTTTGAGTTTGTGGCGCATAAAACCGGCGACTCGTTTATGTTTTCATCTACACTGATAAAAAATACTAAAAATTGGAAAACCGAAAAAGCGGGCAACAATGTTTTTCATTATCAAAATACGATAAATGCAGATAAGGTTAAAGAGTTTGGTAAGCTAACAGCAGCCTTTGATTTGAAGTTGAAAGTAAACAGCAAAACAACCGACTATTATTGCTGCGATAATATTATTGAGCTTGAAAAATTGGTTGGGGTTGATTATAAAATGGATTATAACAGCATAGCAGAGAGTGTGTGGAGCTCATCGTTTGGCGACAGAAAATTAATTGTGTTTGGTAACAACAATGCAAGCTTTAATACTTTTGACTTACACGATTTGTTTCATGATAGGTTGAGTTTGGTAATTGCACGCAGTAAAGTAAACAAACCTGTTGATGAGGGTTGCGCTTATTTATACGGTGGCAGTTGGGGCTTAACATGGAAAGAAATTTTTAAGGCTTTTAAAGAGCAAATTGCCAGCAACAAAACTATTGATTGGACTGCTGTTAAGGAAACCCCCATGTATTTTAAAACAAATGGGTTTAACAATGCTGCCGATTATATTGTGAATGCTTTATTGGTTGAAAAAATAGAAAAGGAAAAAGGCTTTGCTGCTGTGTGGGAATTACTAAATGTTGGGTCTTTTGAAAAAGGAAACGAAAAATATTACCAAACGCTTGAAAAATTAACCGGCATTACTAAAGCAAATTACAACAGCAAGATTTGGGAATTGATTACTAACGAGAAGTAAAAGCGATTGTTGCTAGGGGCTGATTAGACTTGGTTTTTTATTTTTCTTAATTTCTTTTTCCTTGATGAAAAAGAAACAGGGCAAATGTGTAGTACACATTTGAGCCAGTATGTGCGTTAGCCAAGCCCAGCCGATTGCATCCGCACAAGCCAGTCGACCCGGCGTCTAGGCAGGCCTGCCCTACTGTGCTAGGGGAAGATTTACTACATAAGTGTTTGATTAAACTTTAATGCCACAGGATTGCAACTAGCTACGAAGCGAGGAGCAAAAAAACAACTACTGGATAGCGCAAGCTAAACCATTGCCATTACTGCTTAAGGCATTACAATCGCTGGTGGCCGTGCTTTTAGTAGCATGTATTGTAAGGGTTGAAGCCGTAGTGCCACTATTAGCTTTACAAACACAGGTATAATCTTTTTTACAGCTAGTAAACAAACCTGCTGCAAGCACCAATACTAAAATTACCTTTTTCATGTTTTTATTTTAACCAAAGATAGGTTAACCCGATGTATTAAAAAAATTATAAATTGACTGTGAAACAGATTTATCAACCTCATCCTAAAAGCGTGGATGGACGCGTTAGGGAGGAAGGAAATGTTGAATGCTGAATTGGGTTGTGAGTTATAAAACAGATTTCTCAGTCGAGCCTCCTTCGAAATGACACAGCGGAAGAAGAAATGACAGGGTGTGAATTGGATGCGTTAGGGATTGCAACGAAAAGCTTTTTGTGTAACCACAAAAACTTGCCGTGTAAAGCCCGACGGTGGTAACCCACCGGAACGCCCAGAGATGGCAACAAGGTTAAATTAAATGAATAAATTCTTGGCCCATTTTATTGAGTTGGCTAAAATAGGTGGTTGGACTGGTGCCGACAATTTTTTGAAAATCTTTATTAAAATGAGATTGATCGGTATAACCTAATTGGTTTACTATGCCGGTATAAGTTGATTTTACTAATTGGTAACGCTTACTAAAATGTTTTACCTTAATTATGGTGGAGTATTTTTTGGGACTCATGCCAACACATTCAATAAATTTTCTACGAAAATTTCTTTCGCTCATAAAATGGCTTTTATGCAGGGTTGACATCTCTACGTTTCCTTCTAAGGAATGAATGTGTTTAATAACGCCGGCAATTTTTGTAGTACTATAATGGTTGCTTTTGTTTTTTAAGCAATTAAGTAAAAAGCTTTCTAATAAATTATGTTTTTGTTTTTCGTTAGTTAAATTTTTTAATTGCTCGTGCAACAAGTAAACCTTGTTGCCAAATACGGATGATGCTTTGGCGGTGCAGGCTTGGTAGTGCTGCAATGTATCGTTAACAAAAAGATGAGCAGAGCCCGGTTGAAATACGGCTCCAATTAAATTAACGTTGCCTTGGTATTGTAAAAAACTTCTATCTTGATAAAGGCCTGTTAAGGCTACTTGAGGCATTTCTGAAAAATTTACTTCGTTGCGAGAAATAAGAATGGGTGAGCTTAGGTTAAACACAATATCTAATGTGCCATCGGGTAAACGACGATGAATTGAATTTATGTTTTCGATTGCTGAGGCATGTACAGAGTAAAAAAACTGAATGTGCTTTGCTAAATGCTGCGGGTATGTTTTAAAAATTTTCATGAAAAAATGGCCGTTTTTTACAATAAGCCTAAAAAATAATTGATATACATTTGTGCGCTACCCCTATTTAAAATTAACCAAATCAAAAATATAAAAAATAAATTATGAATATAAAACAGATTGTTTTTAGTTTACTGTTTACCACATTGTTTGCTAAACCTTGCTTTGTTGAGGCTCAAAACCCAACAGAAAGCCTAAACCCTAAAGAGATTAAACTACTGGTTGATAGTTTAAGTAATGCTTTAAACCGCTGGTACATTTACCCGGATAAAGCTGCGCTAATGGTAAACAGCATTAAAAAGAATTATAAAAATGGTGCCTACAACAAAATTAAAAGTAAGCCCGAATTAGCCATGCAATTGCATAGGGATATACAGCTGGTGCAAAAAGATGGGCATTTAAGGGTTGATTATGATGCGCCGTTTGCCAAACACCTTGAAACACCGATGACCGAAGCCGAAAAAAAACAAGAGCTTGAAGAGGCCCTTAGCATGGCGCACGAAGATAATTTTGCTTTTATAAAAACAGAAATTTTGCCCGGCAACATTGGTTATGTTAGATGGGATGGTTTTATGGAATTTGTAGAAGAAGCTAAACCTACCATAGATGCCGCTTTTAAATTTGTAAGCAACTGCAAAGCAATGATTATTGATATGCGCTACAACGGAGGAGGGTCGCCGGATATGGTGCTATATACTCAAAGTTATTTTTTTGAACAAAAAACGCGCATGAATGATATTATAAGCGGCAGTAACGATACAATAAAAAGATGGGCAGAGCCTACAACAACAAGTTTTAAACTAAATATGCCTGTATATATTTTAACGGATAAACGAACTTTTTCGGGTGCAGAGGATTTTACCTACGGTTTGCAGCAAGTTAAACGTGCGGTGGTTGTGGGCGACACTACCGGAGGTGGGGCACACCCAACAGGGCCATGTAGTATTGGCCAGGGTTTTGTTTTAACTATACCAACACATAGGTCGTTTAATATTGTTACTAAAACAGATTGGGAAGGAACGGGTGTACGCCCTACTGTTGCCGTGCCTGCCCAGCAAGCTTTAGGAAAGGCTCAGGTTTTGATTTTTAACTTGCTTTTATTGAAAGCAAAAGATGGAGAAGAAAAAAATATGCTGCAATGGAACTTGAACTGTACTGAAAATAAAATGAAGCTTACAAAACAACTTGAAACGGATAGTATAAAAATTGCAAAAGAAACGTTGCTAAAATATATGGGTGATTATATACCGGTAGGCAATAACCCTCATTTACAACCTGTATCTATTATTAGTAAGGGTGGTTTTTTATATAGACGTATGATTACGGGCGAAGAGGTTCGTTTGGTGCCTATTACCGGCAAATTATTTGTTTATAATGATGAAACAGGAAGAACGCTTGAATTTGTATTAGACAATAAGGGAGAAGTATCAGCTATTACTTTATTGAGACCGGATGGCGTTTATACGTTAACTAAGAAAAAGTAGTTTAATTGCTTGGTTGCGGAAGGAAATGTTGAATGCTAAATTATAAATGTTGAATTGGGTGTGAGATTGCTTCGCTGTGCTCGCAATGACAAGACTGACTACGAAATTTTTTTCTCAATAAAGTAAATGCCTTTTACGGCTTTGATGGGGATGGCGGGCACGGGGTTGTACTCATCGTTGATGGAGAGGAGTTGAAATTTATCGTTGTGGATTTTATCGTAGCGTTTGATGATGAGACCATCGGTGGTTTGAAAAACATAATCTTTTTGTTTGGAGAGCCAGCTAAAGTTTTCGACTTTTGTGGCTACTACCAGACTGCCGGGTTTGTAGCCGGTTTCGTAAATTTCGCCATCGATGACTTTGCTTTTGTACATAGAGAAGCCTTCTACTTCGAAACAGTAGCACTGCCCTTTAATTTCGGGGAACTCGCGGTGCTCGATGCCATCGGTGTAAACTTTGTTTTCGTAACCTGCCAAAAAACCGCCTACGGCTTTTAGGGGTACAAAAATCATGTTTTTGGTTTTAGTGTCGGATGACAGAAATAGTTGCTTATCGCCATCAAAGTATTTTGGGTTGATGCCGTAGCGGGTGCTAAGCATAAGTTTAAGTGATTGGGGAATGTTGCGCTCGCCCGATTTTATTTTGGATAGGTTGCCGGTGCTGTACTCTAACTGACGACACAAGTCGGATTCGTTTTTAACCAAGTGTTTGTTTACCAGGCTTTCTATTACGTTTTTTATGAGTTGGGTGTCGGTCATGGTGTTAGTTATTTGTCATTGTGACAGCAAAATGCTATCACAAATATATGACAAATTTATTACAAGAGGTTTATTTTTTTGTTAAAGGTTTTGTTTGCCCAAAACAAACAAAGGATGCCTGCCCTACTGCTCCGAAGGGAAATTAACGGCATTAGTGTGTGGTGTTTGCCTACTTGTGTTTGGGGTTTATTTTTTGCTAAAAAGTCGGCCTACCCAATATACTAAACGCATAAGGTGGTACAGCACAAACCAAAGCAGTAGCATAAAAATGCCCAGACTAATTACGCATACAGCTGAGCCTGCGGTGGTAAAGAGTGACAGGAAGGCAAACAAATTCCACGACAGTAAAATGAGCCCGGCATCTATACTATTAAATAAAACATTGCTAGGGATGATAAACGGAAACAGGGTGTAAACCAAGGCTACTAAAAAGGTTATTAGTTTGGTTTTTTTATAGTGGCGGTTAAAAATTATCACAGGCCGCTAAGTTACTGTTTTTAAAAATTAAAAGCGCGCACTATGATGGATAAACGCGCGTACCAGTTAAAACCAAATTGACCTGAGTAAGTGTTACGGTAAGGGTCGGAGTAGCCAAATTGCGAACTCTCAGCAATGGGTGTTATGGATTTGCCTTTTAAATAATAAGCGCCACTGCCCACAGCTAATTGTAGGTAGGTGAGTTTAAATAATTTTACCTCGAGACCCAAAGCAGGGTTTAGCATATAGGTTTGTATGCTGGTGGAATAAAAATTTTCTTTAGCCCATCCGTTTACAAACTGATTGTTGCCATAGGGTACAATATCCTTGCCATCGCTGCCTTTGGTATAAAAAAGTGTTTGCAGGTTAGCTTCGAAAAACAAATGCGTTGGCTTTTGGTTAAAGTGATATAAGTAAGATAGCGAGCCACCCAGTACAAAAGGTTTGGCTTTATTGTTATTATAATAACTACCTAAATACATAAGTGGAATTATTTCGTGCTTTTTGTATTTGTAGGTTAATGAAAATAAATTGCTAAGAGATGTAAAACTGGGAATAATATAAGGATTTATGGATTGCCATATATAACTATTACCGGGTTGATTACTGCGAGATCTATATTCTTGAAAAGCATTGGCACCTACATAAAAAGAAATGCTGTGGTTTTTTGCTTTTGCGTTTGTAAAAGTTGGTTGTGCTTTGGCTAATTGCAAAAGACATAAAAACAGTGCGAGTAGTATAGGCTTCATACTTAAAGATACAAAATTTTAGAACAGAAAAAACTAGTTTGTAATAATTATTTTTTGTGTGGCGGTTTTGTTACCCACAGTTACTTGCACAAAATACACGCCTGCATTGCTAATATTTAGTTGAGTGGTTTCGGCATTGGGGTTTGTTTGGGCAACAATTTCGCCCAGTAAATTGGTTATTGTTATGCCATCAATTTTTTGTGTGCTGCTAACAGTAAAGCTACCCGTTGTAGGGTTAGGGTAACAGCTTATGGTAGTTTGTTGTTCTAAAAATTGGTTAATGCCAACGGTAGATACAAAAGAAATGTTGGTGCAATACGTATCGTTGTTGTGGTTTGCATCGCTTTGTTGGTTGGGTGCTGATGTCCAAAAGCAAACATTGTTTATTGATGCCGGAGTAGGCGAAGTTGGCAGTGAGCCAAAGATAACAGGGCCTTCATATTCAATAAAAGGTGTGGTTATTGTTACCGTTTGATTAGGTGCTAAATTTAAACCCGAAAAATATTGTGAGTAATAATAAACTCCACAAATAACCTGGTGGTACGGTTTGTTATTTATATAACAGCCCTGCAAGGTGGTAGCGCCAAAGTTTTTAATGGTTACTTTCATTCTATAAAAATAATTGTTGTAATATACCGATGGGTCGGAGGATGAAGTGCCCTGATGGGCGATGCTTGCGGTAGCATAAGCACTATCTAAAACTGCGTTTGTAACGCCGGCATCTTGGGTAATATTTAGTAGGTTGTTTGCTTTATTCATTTGCAAAACGCTAATGTTAGAGTTGTGGTTGTTTAAGCTGTCTTCTATATTTAAAAAATAAAGGGAAGAATTACCTGCAATAATTTTTGCGGGAATGGTAGATGTATATACGCTGGCAAATAAATTAGTGTTTACAAAAGCGGTATCTGTTTTAAAAACCGATAATTGATTTATGGAATCGTAAGCCGAACAATAAACGGTATCGTTGCTTAACGAAAAATCGGTTAGCTTGTAAGTGCCTTGTGCGCTTTGCGTGGTTGAGCTTATGCCCAGTGCATTATTTATTTTACACACTAGCCCTTTTGATGTAAGCCCTAACATACAATTACCGGCTACGTATTTTAATTTGGTAAAAGAATACGGAACGGTATCTTGCTTAATTATATTACCGGCTGTATCTAATTCGGTAAGTAGGTTTGTTGTAATGGGAAATGATATAGTTGTAGTAGAGGATAAAACAATGTGGTTATTTTTTAGGCACATAGCCGTAATGTTAGCCACATGCGTTCTTTTTTTAGAAATGAAATTGCCGTAATTACCGAAATGATACAGCATGCTATCGGTTACGGTAAAAAAACTGTTATCGGTATATTCTATAATTTTTTTGAAGCCGGTTGCATAAGTAAAAGTTGAATCTATTAAATTAAGATAGTACATAATGTGCCCCGTAGTATCCATTTTATATAAAAACAACGTAGGGTTGTTAGGATTATCGCAACCATGCGCGCCGCCAACAAAAACTATGTTTTTATCGTAGGTTGTCATCATATCATTTATTGTGGTAGTTTCATTTAAAGAAATGCCTTTTCTGAAAAGTGTAGTGTTGCCGTTTATGCCATACACATAACTAGGTGCTTGAAAACTTGTTGTATCGGCAGCTGAACTAAAAAAAAGTTTATTATTTATTTTTACAAATTGCCCCGGCCATTCGTTAAAGCGATGCGAAGCCATGTTTATATTTTGAGCAAAACAATTGCTTAAAAAAAAGAATGCGATGTAAAAATAAAAATGTTTTTTCATGCTGATGTTTTTAAAACTTAGTTTGTAATGGCTATGCCTTGTTTGTTATAACTACATCCGTTTTGAAAGCTTATGTTTTTGCCGCCTTGTATGCTGGTTTCGGTTAACACACCTGTAACTTGCAGGGTTGCACTATTTGTTGTTGTTAGTGATGCCATCATAGCGGGTGTAAATGTAATACCGGTAGATGAACCATGCACTACTTTAGTTGCCATGTTGCTATTATAATCAATAATGCTGTACCTAATACTATCAGCACTAATGAGTGCGTGTGTTATTACTACATTGCTTGATTTGCTAACGCTTGTTAATGTTTGATGTAAATCGCCGAAATAAGGAATGCTTTTAGTTGTTGTGTAGGTAAATGCACCAAAGCCATTACCACCTGTTATGTGCCAGGTTGCTTTGCCATGTAAGGGTGTTATAACGTTGGTGGGTATAAAGTAATTATTGTATTGAAAGGTTAAGCTATCGTTGTTGACGCTAACCTTACCAACATTTACCGCGGTATTAATAAGTGTAATGGCTGTGCCACTTGAATCGTTTGGGTTACCGTTAATTGTGTTATCATTAAACTGGTTATTTACCTGAAACTGCCCACCGTATGGCGCAACTGCTGTAGGAGCTGCCGTTGCCGGCGAATAGGAAGAGTTGTTGCCTTTTTTGCAGGATATGATAATTAATGATGCAACGATAAGTGTTGTAACTAAGGAGAATAATTTTTTCATTTGATGTTATTTTTATTTTAACAAATCAAATGTAGTGATTTTTTGGGGTTGTTTTAACAAGAGAGATGTTTGCAAATCCTGCGGAGCGGGGGGAGTTACTTATTATAATTTATCTAGTTAAATGTACAAAACCCTTAAAGGTTTGTGTGCCTAAATTTTGACATTTAGAATTTATGTTAACTATCCAATAATAAACACCATCGGCGCAATTGCTACCATTTACTTCTTTACCATCCCAAGTGTTAGTGGGTTGTGTGCTGTAAAAAACTTTTTTACCCCAACGGTCGTAAATATATAACTCATAACTATCAATAGAAGCAGCTAACATAGCTATGCTACCGTTACCATAAGCAAAAGGAAAAAACACTTCGTTTCGGTTATCACCATTGGGCGTAAAAATGTTTACGGTTTCGAAAGTTTGAAAATTTAAATAAATGTTTTCGGTAAATGTTTTGGTACATAAATTGGCATCGCTTACCGTTACACTATAATTACCTGGAGTTAAATTGCCGATGCTATCAGTTGTTTGAATGGGGTTGGTGTTCCAACTATATGCATAAGGCTGTGTGCCGCCACTTGTAGTTACTTTTATGTAAGATGAGTTTTCATCTTTACAATCGGATTTAGAAACAATTGCAGTTAAGGATGTTGGTTGCGTTAGTGTGTAGCTTGCTGCCTTAGTGCATAAGGCAGAGTCACTAATGGCAACCGTATAAATGCCTGCAGTTACACCATGAATTTGGTTGGTAATTGCATTTGTATTCCATAAATAAGTATAAGGGTTTGTACCACCTGCCGCATTTACTTTTACACTGGCGGTATCGCCATTACATTTTACATTAGTTGAAATAATGCTTGCGGTTAATGGTGCAGGTTGGGTAAGTGTGTAAGTTATTGTTTGTTTACATTGAGCTGAATCGTTAATGCTAACAGAATAAACACCTGCAGTTACACCATGAATTTGGTTGGTAATTGCATTTGTATTCCATAAATAAGTATAAGGACTTATACCGCCAATGACATTTACTTTTATGCCGGCAGTATCGCCATTACATTTTACATTAGTTGAAGTAATGCTTGCGGTTAATGGTGCAGGTTGGGTAAGTGTGTAAGTTA
>DATHOW010000169.1:0-8436 GCA_035484495.1 Bacteroidia bacterium
ATTGGTGTAGCAAATGAATATAAATCGGCCGGATTCTGTGGCATGGTAAGTTATTCTTTAGCTTATAAAAGTCATCTGTTTTCTGTAACTGCTGCACAAAGCGAAATAGGCTTGCGTAATAGTGCCGATGGAGGATACAAAGCAAATTACATAGGTGCTTTGGTTGGAGAATCTATTAGATTAAAGCATATACTATTTTCTCTTTCAGTTGGACTTGCCTGCAATGATATACTAATTGTTGACCCTTCTCTTTACGAATATTCAGTTAGATCAGGGGTTGTCTATTCAAACAACCACGGTATTTCATTTCCGATAGAATTAAAAGCTTTTTTTCTTACGAGCGGAGGTTTAGGTATTGGATTACATCTTTCTGAGAATATAGTAACTACACCTAAATATTCTCCATTTTATTTTGGTGTATCTCTAGTGTTTGGCAAATGGAATAAAAAAAGCAATAAAGTTGATAATGCTTTTTATAAAGAAAGCCTACGTTAAAGATGATTGGCGCAAAACTTATAAAGTGGTTTAAGCAAAACAAGCGCGATTTACCTTGGCGCAATACCACTGACCCATATAAAGTTTGGCTATCCGAAATTATTTTACAACAAACCCGCGTAGTACAAGGCATGCCTTATTACATAAGTTTTGTAAAAACATTTCCTACTGTGTTTGATTTAGCTAAAGCACCCGAACAAAAGGTGTTGAAATTATGGCAGGGCTTAGGCTACTATTCGCGTGCGCGTAATTTACATACTGCAGCAAAAGAAGTAGTAAAAAATTATAAAGGTGTTTTCCCAAGTGAATTTGAAGAATTAAAAAAACTAAAAGGCGTAGGCGATTATACGGCTGCGGCTATTTCATCTTTTTGTTTTAATAAACCACAAGCCGTTGTAGATGGTAATGTGTATAGGGTTTTGGCAAGGTTGTTTGCCATTGATACACCTATAAATTCAACCGAAGGAAAAAAACAATTTGCTTTATTAGCACAAGAGTTAATTGATGAAAAAAATGCAGGTGCCTATAACCAAGCCATTATGGAATTTGGTGCTTTGTATTGTACCCCCCACAAACCTAATTGTGAGGCTTGTATTTTTTACGATACTTGTTTGAGCGGCTCTGTGGGCGAAGCCTTAAGCTATCCTGTAAAAATTGCCAACAAAAAAACAACCACGCGTTATTTCGAATATTTTGTAATAATTAGTAAAGGAAACACTTACACACAACAGCGTACAGACAACGATATTTGGAAAAATCTGCATCAATTCCCTTTGCTGGAGTATGCTGAAAAGCCTACTGATGAAGGAGTTTTAGAGCAATTGAAAAAAGAAATTCTTAAAACAAAAACCAATAGTTTTGAAATAATAAAACAAACGGCCTATAAAAAACATCAACTATCGCATCAAACTATTTTTGCCAGGTTTACTTACATAAATGCAAAGAAATTTACCAATTTAAAATATCGGCAAACGACTTTAAAAAATCTTAAAAAATTACCTTTTCCTATACTTTTGGCAAATGAAATTTCTGAGCTATAATTAACAAAATCTATCGCCTAAAAATGCCAATAAATTGTTATTTTTCGTTTATTTAAAGAAAATATCTATATTCGTAAACCAAAAAAATAGGGTATGAAAAATATCTACTTGCTGATTTGTGTATTGTGTTCAATGGCTCTAAAGTCTCAAACCATTTTTTGGGGAGAAACTTTTGGAGTTGGTACCACTTGCGCAAACAACCAAGGTACTTTAGCTAACGGATTTAACAGTACTAATGGTATTTGGAGTATAAATACATCTTTAGGCACTAACGATGCTTTTGCCAATGTTTGGTACGTTAGCCAAACAGAAGCAGGAAGATTGCCAGGTGTATGTGGTGCTAGCTGTATAGATAGTGCACAACTAACAGATAGAACCTTACACATTGGTGCAGCGCAAAACTCACCAACTTATGGAGTAATTTGCCCAACCGGAGATTGTGGTGCTATATACGACCCGGGTTTACATACTGGTGTACATCCGAATTTAGTTAGAACAAATGTTCGGGCAGAGTCGCCAATTATAAGTACGATAGGTAAAACAGGAATTAGTTTACAATTTAATTATATTTTTCTTGGCAATAAAAGAGACTCTTTTAATGTTTGGGCTTTTGATGGTGCCGTTTGGGTAAATTTAGGCGCACCTGCTCCTACTCTAACGTGTTCGGTTGCAGGGGTTCCTCCTCCGGCAAACGTAGAAGGTACTTGGGCAGTCGCCGGTCCTTATAACCTTTCAGCTAACTTTAATAACAACGGCGCTGTAAAAATTGGTTTTCAGTGGATAAACAATGATGATAGCCTTGGCGGTAAACCATCAGTAGCTATAGATGATATTATTTTAAAAGCTAACAGCACAGGTGGAGGCCCATCAACTCTTACTACAGTAGCTGTTTTTTCTCCCGATACAGCTAATCACAATTATATTTACTGTACAAATACACCATATCATTTTACAGGTTTTGCAAACCCGGGTCCAATACTGGCTTATCAATGGTACGTTCGTCCTTCAGCAAATGTTGTTTTTAATCCGGCTCATCCGGGTTTAGGACAAAATGGTGTCGATGTTACTTTTCCTACAATCGGAACATATACACTAACAGTTGTTGCAAGTAGTCAGTATAACGGTATCGATTCAAACGCACACGTTCCAAGTACCCCAAGTTTTACCCCTTTTGTAATAAATGTAAATCAAACACCAACCGTTACTGTATTACCACTAAGCCCTGTTTTTGTTTGTCAAGGTGGAACTGGCGCTAACTTATATGCTACTGCCACCAGCCCATGTACTTATACTTGGACTCAAGCAGCCAGCGTTGTACCCCCTACTTATTTAGATGCTAACGGAGATAGTGTAAATGTTAACCCACCCGGAGTTCCAAGTCCGGTGGTAACCTACAGCGTTGTTGGTACCACTACAACAGGTTGTGCTTCTCCAAAAGTAGTAGTAACAGTTTCTGTTGCTCCTAGGCCAACCCCGGTTTATTCGCCTACGGATACTATTTGTGCAGGTGCACCTGCTACTTTATTTGTAACCAATATGCCTGTTAACACCACCTACCATTGGGGAGCAGCTTTTGGTGCAGGGCTTGGTTCAAGCACCGGCTCAACCGTGCAAGAAACCCCTATATACCATAATTTAAATAATAGTTCGGCAGATACTACTATTCAAGATACAATTATTGTTCATGTGCCGGGTTGTCCCAATTATGCATTTCATCTTATGTACGTTATAGTAAAACCTACACCTAAAGCTCATGTTTTAGCTGATACGGTAGATAATTGTAATAAAACCGGGGCTGTATTAAGTGCCGTTGGTACACCAACAGCGGGTATAAGCTATAACTGGTCGCCAAGCACGGCACTTTCAAGTGTTACAGGTGCCACGGTCACGGCTAAACCACTTGTACCTATGACATATTATATGACCCCTGTGCGAGATGGGTGTTCGGGACTTAGAGATTCTGTTAAAGTTTTAATTGGAGATACTGTTAGTGCAGGAATTAGTAGCGAGTTTGATATTATCTGTAATGCTCAATCAAACCAATTTATTGCTACTCCGCAAAATACTCCGCCAAACAACATATACCATTATGTTTGGAAGCCGAATAATCCAACGGTTTATCCAAGCGTTACAGGAGACACTTTAGTAGTAAGGCCAACTACTAACACGGTATATACATTAACTGTTTATGGTACTTGTGTAAAACATAATATAGCTACTTATGGTATTACGGTTAACAATTGTATACCACCAATAGCCGGGTTTACCCAAAGCGATGATACTATATGTAGGCAACAATGTATTACGTTTAAAGACACAACTCAATTACATAGCACCAAGCCCTTATATTACACTTGGGTATTTGTAGGCGCAGATCATAATAACGGAAGTAATAATGGTATTATTCATAACCCTCCTGGGTCTATTGTACATGGAGATACACTTTATTATAATATGACAAACAACAAACCTCTTCCTGCATTTAAAGTTTGTTATAATGTTAATAGTGCGTTAAACAATAGTGGTTTTTATCCGATAACAGAAACGGTAAAAAACGGTTTAAACCAAACAAGTACTTATATAGATAGTGTTAAGGTATATCCTGGTCCAACGGCTACTGTTATCCCAAATCAACAAACTATTGAACAGGGCACATCTACGAATTTAAATGCTAGTCAAAGTGGCGGTGGTGGGGCTACGACTGACCCAATAGTAAGCTATGATTGGACTCAGACAGAGTCGGGCCCTATGAGTTGTACTAGTGGAATAAGCTGCAATAATCCAATTGTAACACCTAGTGTTACCACACAATATGTTGTAACCGTTACTGATAAATATGGTTGTTTTGATTCGGCGGTCGTTACAATTAATGTAGATGTAATTTGTAAAGAGGTTTACATAGCAACCGCATTTTCACCTAATGGTGATGGAATGAATGATGTGTTGCACGTAAAGAGTAATTGTGAAATAACCCAATTTTCATTTAAAATATTTGACCGTTGGGGCGAAAAAGTTTTTGAAAGTGTTGACCAAACTTTTGGATGGGACGGAACTTTTAGGAACAAGCTTATGGATAGTGGTGTATTTATGTACACGTTAGATGGATTTTTAAGTAACGGAATAGAGGTTAAGAAAAAAGGTAACGTTACATTAATTAGATAAAACATGAAAAGATTTTTACTCTTTATATCAGTTATATCGCTTTTGCAATCTAAGCAAGCATTTGCACAAGACCCTCATTACTCTCAGTATAACGAAGCTTCGGTATATATAAACCCTGCACTTTGTGGTGTTAGTTATGATGTACGTGCTATGGTTAATTATCGTAGTCAATGGGCTAGTGTTTCTACTCCTTATAAAACATATGGCGCATCGGCAGAGTTTGCGGTTAAACACGTAAAAACGCGTAAAGCCTATTTAACTACTGGGTTAATTATTTATGAGGATGTTGCAGGGGCAGGTAAAATGACCCAGTTACATATAGGTGGTATTTTAGGTGCTGTTGTAAATACGGGTGCGCATAGTAAATTATCGTTTGCGGCAACAGGCTCTTTTGATCAACGCCGTATTACAGGAAGTAATTTTCAGTGGGAAAATCAATATAACGGATATCAATATGATGCTTCTATTCAAGGAGAGGCTGTGCCAACTAACCAAGTTAATTATTCTGACTTTGGTGTAGGGGTTAATTACCATTTTAGCAAAAGTGAAAAATTTATAAGTTCTAATGATGGGCATCGTGTTGATGTAGGTTTTTCTATGTATCACTTAAACACGCCGCTTATTTCTTTTTACAATTCAGCTAGCGAGTCGCAGTACATGAAATACATTACGCATGCAAGTGTTACTATTGCTTTACCACGCGTAAAAGCTAACATTATACCAAGTTATATTTTAATGATTCAAGGCCCTTCTATTGAGTTTAATGCAGGCGTTATGTTCAGATACATTATGTCGGAATCAGCTGCGCGCAGCAACTTAACAAAATCCATGGCTATTTCTGCCGGAGCTTATTATCGTTCAACCGATGCATTTATTCCGCAAATTTTATTTGAATATAGTAAGTATGCTATTGGTGTAAGTTATGACATAAATACATCTCAGTTAACACCATATAGCCGATTACAAGGTGGATTGGAACTAATGCTGCGTTATAACTGGAACCCTGGTTATGGGGCTGCTGTTGGTAACACATCGGGGCCAAAATCAACACCTTACTTTAAATAATAATATATATTTTTGCACACACAATTTAAACTATGAATTTAGAAGGAATTATATCAATTAGCGGAATGCCCGGCTTATACAAAGTAGTGGGACAAATGAAAAACGGAGTTGTTGCTGAATCGTTAAGCGATAAAAAGCGTTCTCCGATTTATTCGCACCAACAAATTTCTACTTTAGAAGATATCAGTATGTTCACCACAGGCGATAACAAACCTGTATCGGACATTATGAAAGCCATTTTTGATAAAGAAAAAGGTGGAGCCTGTATCGACCATAAAGCAGAAGAAAAACAAATTATCGCCTATTTTGCAGGTGTTTTACCTGATTATGACAAAGAACGTGTACACGTATCAAACATGCGTAAATTATTTAGCTGGTACAATGCTTTACAAGTAACTGGTAACCTTATTGTAAAAGGAAAAGAAGGTTCAGAAGAAAAAACTAAAGCTCATACCGAAGAAAAACCTAAAAAAGTAGCCGCTAAAGTAAAACCCGATACTGCAAAAGTAGCAACGAGCAAAGGTGTTAAAAAAACAGCCGGGGTTAGAAAAACAGGCACAGCTTAATTTTAGCTTTTTATAAATTTTAAATCCCGTTATCGTAAGATTTCGGGATTTTTTGTTTTCGGTTTTAACAGCACAAATCCGTATATTTGTGAGGAACTTAACTGACTTTTACCATGAGTAATGCCGTAGACGTAGAAAAAAATTTCAACTCTAAATTAGAGAAGAATGATTTTGTTGAGCCTAAAGATTGGATGCCCGAAAATTATCGTAAGCATTTAATTAGGCAAATTTCTCAGCACGCACATAGTGAAATTATAGGCATGTTGCCCGAGGGGAATTGGATTTCGCGGGCACCGAGCCTACGATCTAAAATGGTGTTGCTGGCTAAAGTGCAAGATGAAGGTGGGCATGGTTTATATTTATACACAGCCGCTGAAACACTTGGTACAAGTCGCGATGAATTGTTAGGCGCACTACATACAGGTAAAGCAAAATACTCGTCTATATTTAATTACCCAACACTTACCTGGGCCGATATTGGTGCGGTAGGTTGGTTAGTTGATGGCGCTGCTATTATGAACCAGGTTATGTTGCAACGTACATCATACGGACCTTATAGTCGTGCTATGATTCGTATCTGCAAAGAAGAAAGTTTTCATCAACGCCAGGGTTATGAAATTATGTGTCGTTTATCTTTTGGAACAGATGCTCAAAAAGAAATGGCACAAGATGCTTTGAACCGTTGGTGGTTTCCTACCATGATGATGTTTGGCCCACCTGATAAAGATTCGCCTAACAGTGAGCAAGCTATGAAGTGGCGAATTAAACGCGAAACAAATGATGAGCTTCGTCAAAAATTTGTTGACCGCACGGTTGAGCAAGCAGAGTTTTTAGGTCTAACTATTCCTGATAAAAATTTAAAATGGAACGAAGCCAAAAAAGGCTATGATTTTTCTGAACCAAATTGGGAAGAGTTTTATAATGTAATTAAAGGTAACGGCCCTTGTAATAAAGAGCGTTTAGAAGCCCGTAACAAAGCGCATAGTGATGGTGCTTGGGTGCGCGAGGCAGCTATGGCGTATGCCGAAAAGAAAAAAGAAAATATTTTAGCAGCTTAAATAAATTAATTATGTCAAAAGATTCTCAAGGCCCATTATGGGAAGTGTTTGTACAAAAAAAAGCAGGTCAGCCATTTGTACATTGCGGCAGTTTACATGCGTACGATAAAGAAATGGCATTAGAGAACGCGCGCGATTTATATACGCGTCGTAGCGAAGGTTCTGCCTTATGGGTTGTTCCTTCTGCGGCTATTGTGGCTAGTTCTCCAGAAGATGCGGGTCCTTTCTTTGAACCTGCTAATGATAAGGTGTATCGTCATCCAACGTTTTATCAAATTCCGGAAGGAGTTAAATATATTTAAAGATGACCACACAAGAAGCATTATTTAAATACACACTTCGTTTAAGCGATACTAGTTTGATATTAGCACAACGCTTATCAGAGTGGACATCTAAAGGCCCTTTTTTAGAAGAAGATTTAGCATTAACTAATATTGCCTTAGATATTTTAGGACAAGCAAATTCTTTATTAGAGTATGCTGCAAAAACAGAAGGCAAGAGCAGAAGCTCAGATGATTTGGCATTTTTTAGAAACGAGCGCGAGTTTTATAACACGCTATTAGTTGAGCAACCAAATGGCGATTACGCACAAACTATTTTGCGCCAGTGTTTGATTGATAATTTTGATTTGCTTTTTTACCAAGAACTTGCAAAAAGTAAAGATGAAACCTTAGCGGCCATTGCAGCAAAATCAATAAAAGAAATTACCTACCACCTAAGACACACATCATCATGGGTAGATAGATTTGGTAATGGTACCGAAGAAAGCCATACACGCATACAAAATGCCTTGAATGAGTTGTGGCGTTTTACCGATGAGCTTTTTGAAATGAATGAAGTTGACGCAGTTTTAATAAAAGAAAAAATCGCTGTTGACTTACAAACCATAAAACCAATTTGGAAAAAACAGGTAGATGCTATTTTAGAAAAAGCTAATTTAAAACTGCCTGAAACTGTTTTTATGCAAACGGGTAGCCGTAATGCAAAGCACACCGAACATTTAGGTTACATATTAGCTGAAATGCAATATTTGCCACGCATGCACCCAAC
>DATHOW010000170.1:0-10378 GCA_035484495.1 Bacteroidia bacterium
AGCAAATTGAGTGGTTTAAAGCGGGTGGTGCTTTAAATATTATTAGAGCAAGTGTAAAAGCTTAATTTAATTAGTGCTTAAAAACAAAAGCCGCTTCGTTTTACGGGGCGGCTTTTTTATTGCAATAGTTTTCCTTGTAAGGCATAAAAAAAGGGCTTACAGTTTATTATAAGCCCTTTAGTTTTAATTATAGAGAGTGGTTTAGTTAGCGTACTCGCTTAAAAACTTAATGCGCATTAAACGTACTTCTTCTTCGGTATAATCATCAGCACCTAATTCTTTAAGGGCTGCTTCAATTGAGTCGGAAGTAGATTCGCGAAAATATTCAATTACTTCTTCTTGTTTCTCGGCATCCATCATTTCATCTAAGTAATATTTGATGTTAAGTTTAGTGCCCGAAAAAACAATGGTTTCCATTTCGTGTAACAAATCGTTAAACGTTAGCTGTTTTGATTTAGCTATGTTTTCTAAATTTATTTTACGATCGATATTTTGAATGATGTAAATTTTGTTACCCGATTTGTTGGCAACCGATTTTACCACCATATCCATTGGGCGTTCGATATCGTTTTCTTCTACATGCTTTTTAATTAAAGCAATGATAGATTTACCGAATTTAGTTGCCTTGCCTTGTCCCACACCGTTAATGTGCGTAAGCTCTTCAACTGTAATAGGATACTGGATAGCCATTTCTTCTAACGAAGTTTCGGCAAAAATAGCGTACGGAGGTAATTTAGCTTGTTTAGATATTTTTTTAACCTCGTCTTTTAATAGCGCGTACAACAACTCATCGGCAGCACCAGAGCCTTTGCCTGTTGGTGTAATGATATCGTCATCATCGCTTCCTTCGGCACCGCTGTAATCGTGGTCGCGTGCCACCATAATAGAATATGGTTTCTTTAAAAATGCTTTTCCTTTATCACTTACTCTAAGTAAGCCGTAGTTTTCAATGTCTTTGCTAAGCAGGTTGTTTACTAATGCCTGACGGAACACAGCACTCCAGTAACGGTCGTCCTTATCATCCTGAATGCCATCGCCAAACAGTTTTAAATCGTTGTGCTTGTATGTTTTGCCGGTTGAGGTTAAACTACCCATCAACACATTAATAACATCTTTAGTTTTATGTTTTTCTTTAACAGCCAAAACTGCTTCAAGTGCCAATGTAATATCCTCTTTGCCTTCTGCTTTTTGTTTAGGATGGCGGCAGTTATCACATAAACCGTTGCAATCAGTCTCGTTAAAATCTTCGCCAAAATAGTGTAGTAACACTTTACGACGACAAGATGATGTTTCGGCAAAAGAAACCGTTTCGTTCAACAGACTTTTACCAATTTCCATTTCGGCAACCGGTTTACCCTTTAAAAATTTCTCTAACTTAACAATATCGTCGTAGCTGTAAAAAGTAACACAGTTACCCTCACCGCCATCGCGTCCTGCACGTCCTGTTTCTTGGTAATAGCTTTCTAATGATTTCGGAATATCGTGGTGTATCACAAAACGAACATCGGGCTTATCTATTCCCATGCCAAAGGCAATGGTGGCTACAATTACGTTTAAATCTTCCATAAGGAAGGCGTCCTGCACTTTAGCACGCTCTTTGGCATCCATGCCTGCATGATAAGGTGCAGCTTTTATACCGTTAACCTGTAAGGATTCAGCAATCTCTTCTACCTTTTTACGGCTTAAGCAATACACAATGCCCGATTTGCCGGCATTTTGCTTTACATATTTTATAATTTCTTTGTTTACGTTGGTTTTTGGGCGAATATCGTAATATAAGTTGCCACGGTTAAACGATGACTTATATAAGTCGGCATCTAACATGCCTAAGTTTTTCTGAATGTCTAACTGAACTTTAGGGGTAGCGGTAGCCGTAAGGGCAATTACAGGGATGTTGGTTTTCATGCGCTCGCTAACCTTATCAATAATAGGGCGTAGGCGGCGATACTCGGGGCGGAAATCATGTCCCCACTCTGATATACAATGTGCCTCATCAATAGCAAAAAACGATACATTAAACTCGGTAAAGAATTTAATGTTGTCTTCTTTAGTTAAAGTTTCGGGTGCTACATATAATAGTTTGGTTTTGCCTGCCAGTACATCTTTTTTAACCTGGGTAATATCTGCCTTGTTTAACGATGAGTTAAGGAAGTGGGCAATGCCATCTTCGTTACTAAAGCCTCTAATAGCATCTACCTGGTTTTTCATTAAAGCAATAAGTGGCGATACTATAATAGCTGTACCCTCACTTACTATAGCAGGTAATTGATAACACAACGATTTACCCCCACCGGTGGGCATAATAACAAAAGTATCTTTGCCGCTTAAAATGCTGCTAATGATTTTCTCTTGATTGCCTTTAAATTTTCCGAATCCGAAAAACTTTTTAAGGGTGCCTTGCAGCGATAATTCAAGTGTTGCGCTCATTTGTTTATTATATTATATAAATACGATTTTATGCTATTTTTATTGTTGTCTAATGTAAAGATATACTAAAAAAATTGTTCTTATGAAAGTAGAAGCCTTAAAAAAGTAAAAATTATACCAATTTGGTTTTTTTGACGATGAATGGAATTTTAGAGGAAAAACTGCTATATACTATATAGTATAGGCTGTTTTATGTGCAAAAAAGCAGATTTGTTTATACTACTGTTAAATTTTAACAAATAAGGGGGGCTGTTGTATAATAAGGTTGCGTTCTTTATTGCGCTTTGTCATTTTGAAGGAAGAATGACTGAGAAATCTGTATTTGGGATTAGGTTGTTTGCAAATACAGATTTCTCCCTACAGTCGAAATGACAGGGTTGGTTGTAAATTAACCACGTTTTGTTTCGTAGTGCAGGGCAATTACGCCGCAGGCAAATGTTTTGCTTTCTATAAGTTTTAGTTTAGTTGTTTCGGTAATGTCTTTAAACAAGGGCATTCCTTTGCCAAGCAATATGGGGTTAACAAATAACCAAAATTCATCAATTAGTCCCGCACTTAATAATGAATGAGCAGCGCGTGGGCTTCCAAAAATTAAAATATTTTTACCTGCTTGGTTTTTTATTTTAGTAATGTTGTCGGTAAGGTTGTTGCTAATAACGGTAGTGTTGTTAAGTGCTTTTTCGCTAAGTGTTTTTGATAAAACAATTTTTGAAACCTTGTTATACCAAGCTGAATGTTCTTTATCGTGTTTAGATGCGTTTGGTTTTTCGCCGGCTTTTGGCCAATAAGCTTGCATCATTTCGTAAGTTACTCGCCCGTAAAGTGCGGCATCGGCTTTGTTGGTCATAGTGCCTATAAAATCAAACATGGTTTCGTCTAAAGTTATCCAGTTCATTTCTCCGTTAGGTCCTGCTACAAAACCATCGAGTGATGTGTGCATAAAAAAAATTAAATTTCTCATGTTGTTATATGTTTTATTATTTGCCTATAAATTTACAAATTAGTGTTCATTAAAGCTGCGACCCCGTGGCAGTATATTCTAATCTTTCATAATAATCCGTCGGCACTGTTTTTAGTTCAGCGTTTATGTATGAGCCCGGTATTAATTTATATATATAAGTTTTGCCGGTTTCTAACCGCTTTGCATTTATGGCTTCTAATGGGGCAAGAATTTTTATTTTTATTTCGGTTTTATTGTAAGTTCCATTAATTACTTCAAGTACTTTAAACCTGAATATATTTTCGGCCACAGCTTCAGTTGCTTTGGGTAGTGTTTTTTTAAGCGAGTCAAGATTATCAAGCACCTGTACTTTCAGCGTTATAATGCCATCTGCGTTGGGTTGAGGTTTGGGTTTATCCGGACAACAGGATGTAAAGAATAAAACTGCGGTTAAAACTAGTAGTTTTTTCATGGCAATAAATATACTACTTTTTACACCCCACCAAATAATCAGCTAAATCTAAGCCCTGTTGTTTTTCTGTTTCGGTGGCGTTGTGTTCTAATAAATTTGATACGGCTATTTCGCAAATAGCCGATAGCTCTTTTGCTTTGGAGCTGATAACAACAAAAAGGGTGCAGTGTCTCCGTTTGAATGTTAAATTATTTACAATATTTAGTAATTGAATCTTTATCACCCGTATAACCTAACTCGCTTGCTTTTTTCCAATCCGAACAAGCACTTTCCATATCACCTAAATTACCTTTAGAGTTACCTCTACTAGAATACGCAGCGGCATTTTTAGGATTTAATTCAATTGCTTTCGTGTAATCTTGTATAGCTCCTTTATAGTCTGCCAACCCACTTTTAGATAATCCTCTAAAAAGATAAGCACCAGCAAGCTTGAGATTTAGTTCATTCGCTTTCGTTAAATTTTTTATAGCTTCTTGATAATCTTTTAATAAATACAAACAAACCCCTCTTAAATAATAAGCTGAATCTTTTTTAGGATTCAACTCAATAGTTTTGTTTAAATCTTCTATTGCTCCTTTATAATCATTTAATAGTTGTTTTAAAAATCCTCTTTTAAAATAAGCATTTGAGTTTTTAGGATTTAATTCAATTGCTTTAGAATAGATCTTTATATCTGCCTTCCATGTTTCTGTTTGGGAGTTTTGTCCATACGAGATGATACTTAAAAGAAATATGATAATAGTATATGAGTATTTCATTACTAACAAAAATAATGAAAAATCCCCATCCTGTTTGAGTTATCTCCAATAACCCACCAAATAATCAGCTAAATTTAAGCCCTGTTTTTTTTCTGTTTGGGTGGTGTGGCGTTCTAAAATAATTACAGGATTACAAATCCTGAGGAGCGGAGGGGCATTGTCAGGTCGTTAGCAAATAAATAGTAGTTATTGGGGCAATATTCATTACTAACAATATGAAAGATTGGCGCATAATTTTTTTGTCAGAGTCGTCCACATTTTTTAATAGTCTTACGCCCCAATTAAGTAGAATCAAATAATAAACTGAAGCCAAAAATAAAATCACAGTAATTAGTCCACCAAAAAACATAGTATCTACTGTTGCAAAAACGACTTTATACCAAGTTGCGTAAACTAAGAAATTCGTAACCGCTAAAAGTCCCAAGTTTGTCCAGGCAAGGGCTTTTGTTGGTTTATCATTTACTTTTGCTTCTTGTAAGTCCATTTTAATGTTTATGCATTGCAGCTAACTCGTTTATAGTGTTATAAAATTACATAAAACCCACCAAATAATCAGCTAAATCTAAGCCCTGTTGTTTTTCTGTTTCGGTGGCGTTGTGTTCTAATAAATTTGATACGGTAATTTCACAAATAGCCGATAGCTCTTTTGCTTTGCTCCGTTTTTAACTTTTGTCTGCTATCATTTGTTTAAAAGCGCTTGCAATGTCGTCTGCCCTTCTAAATTTAATTCCTGTTTGTCGCATGAGTTCTGCAAGTCTAATGAAGCATATATGAAATTCTTTTTCTATTTCTTTTGTTTGAAAACCATAGACTTCCCAAGCGGCACCTGCACCACCCCAAATGTCTACTGTTTTCAATTGTTTTAAAAAATTTTCTTTGTCGTCTGCGTACAAATATTCCAAAGGTTTTCTAACTGCGTTGGCTTGCGCACCAAATGCATTATCACGTAACAACTCTACGATGCGCGTCATTGTCAGGATTAGTTCGTCCTTGTTTATTATTGTAATTTCTTTGGATTTAAATAGCCCGAACATTTGTTGTATATTTTTGTTTTGTTGTCGCCAGTAGCTTACTACTAACTTATGTTTGATAAATTTACATAAATCTTACCAAATAATCGGCTAAATCTAAGCCTTGTTGTTTTTCTGTTTCGGTGGCGTTGCGTTCCAGTAAATCAACATTTTATTTGCTTATTACCCAAGCAATACAAATAAATTACACACTTATTTAAAGCTCTTTTTAGCACTTCAAAAAAAAGTGCGCAGTGTTTTGTCGCAACAACGCAATTTGGCTTGTAATGCAAATAAAATGCGTTTTAAAGCATGAAAAAAATCCGTAGCGTTTAAGTATAACAGCAGCTCATTTTTTAGCTAAAAAAGAGAGGCAATTACTCCCTTCTATCTTCTAGTATGTTCTAAGTTAGTGGTTGTAAAATAGCCCTTTGTTGGTTGTTTGCAGGTTGTTTGGTTGGTTGTTTAGTTTTTAAGAAGCCTTATAGAAAATTAATTTACAACAACTTACCAGTATTTTTTGTTGGTTGTTTTGATGGCTATTTGCTGGCTACATTTTAGGGTTTGGTTGGCTGTTTTTTATACCACTACTAATTTTTAAATAATAAGCTTGTAATAAAATAATGTTGATGGTTGTCATTTAGCCTGTGCGTTGTCATTTCGACCGCAGGGAGAAATCTGTATTTGGGATTTGATTGTTTGCAAATAAAGATTTCTCAGGCTCGCACACAAGCTAGCTCTTCACTAAAAATATCCACTGGATATTTTCTTTACGCTTAGCCCTCTCCTTCGAAATGACAAAGCGTAATAAAATAGTGTTGGGGTTTGTTACTGCCGCAGGATTACAAATCCAGCGGAGCGGAGTGGATAGGGTTGAAAATTTTAGACTTTAAATATCTCTTCAACAAAAAAATTGGGAGAAGTAGAATAATATCTATCACTAAATAGAGGGTAATTCCATAATATGTTTCAATCCATGAATCTATCCATGCATTTTCTGGGTTTTTGTTATTATAAATAACATTTACTACATCGCCTATTTTATACCGATTATCATCAAGCTGAACATAATTTGTTACAGTATATTTATTTTCATTTACAGTATAATTAATTGAATAAGTTTTAGTACGTCCAGGATCTGGGCCGGTTAATATTTCAATACTAATAACCGTACCTTTAACTTCACTTGAATTATGAAATATAAGAATAATCCTACATGTTTCAAAGATTACGCCAACAAATACTAGTATAAAAAACACCAAAATAAAATAGTAAAAATATTTTATGTCTTGCGTTTTCATTCTTCCAAAACAAATCTACTAAATCTTATACAAATACAGATTTCTCCCAATGGTCGAAAGGACAAACGAGAGCTAAATTAATTTTTACTCTCTTAATAAAGCACTATAATATTCGTTTCGTTTTTTAATGGCTCTCTTTAAAAATGGGCGCGAAATAAAATGGTACGTTATAGAGCCCGTAGTTAAAATCCCCATGCCCCAAAAAATATAACCGGGGTCACTTACCTGTGGATAAGGCGGTTTATACATTTGGTTGTAATTGGCCTGCCAATCAATTTGCAGTTTTAAAAATAGGGGCGCAATTATAAGCATTTGTATAAGCCCAAGTATTTTAATGTTGCGGTGTGTATTTAAATCTTTTTGAGCTAAGGGTATATTATTCATTAGCGGACGTATTTTTTGACCGAAAATTCCGGCACGCTTAAAATCTTTACAATTTAAACTATACTGATTGTTGGTTACAAAAATTGGCGTTAACACAAACCACATGGTGCGCCCCCTGTAACACATAGTATCTTTATGGATAATTTTAGCAAAATCAGCCGCTGATAACGAAGCTGCGGTATCGGCAGTTAAAGTATCTGGCACTTGCGCAAAGCCAAAACAACCATAAAAAATAAAGCAAATAAAAAGTAAACACTTAGTCATACAGTTGTACTAAAGCATTACATATTTCTCCTATACTGTCCACCTACTTCAAATAAAGCATGGGTAATTTGCCCAAGGCTGCAATATTTTACGGTTTCCATTAAGGAGTTAAAAATGTTTCCGTTTTGTACTGCCACGTGCTGTATTTCTTTCAGTTTTTCTTTACCGGTAGTGCCTGCGTTTTTCCAAAGGGTTTGTACGGTTTGTATTTGAAACTCTTTTTCCTCTTCGGTACTGCGTATAACTTCTTTCGGTATAATAGTTGGCGAGCCCTTGCTCGATAAAAATGTATTAACCCCCACAATAGGATACTCCCCCGTGTGTTTCAAGGTTTCGTAATACAAACTCTCTTCCTGTATTTTGCCACGTTGGTACATGGTTTCCATAGCGCCTAAAACACCACCACGTTCGCTTATACGGTCAAATTCTGTAAGCACGGCTTCTTCCACCAAATTAGTAAGCTCCTCAATTATAAACGAGCCCTGTAATGGGTTTTCGTTTTTAGCCAAGCCCAATTCTTTATTAATAATTAATTGTATGGCCATTGCACGGCGTACACTCTCTTCGGTTGGGGTTGTAATAGCCTCATCATACGCGTTGGTGTGTAACGAGTTACAATTGTCATAAATGGCATACAGGGCTTGCAGCGTAGTGCGTATATCGTTAAAGTCAATTTCCTGTGCGTGTAAACTTCTGCCACTGGTTTGTATGTGGTACTTCAACATTTGCGAACGCTCGTTTCCGCCGTATTTAAATTTCATGGCCTTAGCCCAAATTTTACGAGCCACACGCCCAATTACGCTATACTCAGGGTCGATGCCATTACTAAAAAAGAATGATAAGTTAGGCGCAAAATCATCTATGTGCATGCCACGGCTTAAATAATACTCAACAAACGTAAAGCCGTTTGCAATGGTAAAGGCAAGTTGAGAGATAGGATTAGCACCTGCTTCGGCAATGTGGTAACCCGATATAGAAACCGAATAAAAATTACGGACTTTGTTATCAATAAAATATTGTTGCACATCGCCCATAACACGTAACGAAAACTCGGTGCTGAAAATACAAGTGTTTTGTGCCTGGTCTTCTTTTAAAATATCTGCCTGCACCGTACCACGTACTTGTGCTAAGGTGTCAACTTTAATTTTTTCGTACACATCTTTAGGTAAAACCATATCGCCTGTTACACCAAGCAACATCAAACCTAAACCATCGTTGCCCTCAGGTAAAGCGCCGTTATATTTTGGGCGCGCTATGCCTTTTGCTTTGTAAATGGCATCAATTTTCTTTTCGGTTTCTTTTTCTAAACTGTTTTTCTTAATGTAAATTTCGCATTGCTGGTCTATGGCGGCATTCATAAAAAATGCGGCTATAATTGCTGCCGGACCATTAATGGTCATAGATACCGAAGTTTTAGGGTCGGCTAAATTAAAACCGCTGTATAATTTCTTAGCATCATCTAAACAGCAAACACTAACACCGCTGTTACCCACCTTACCATAAATATCGGGACGGTAATCAGGGTCTTGCCCATATAAAGTAACGCTATCAAATGCCGTACTTAAACGTGCAGCAGGTAAACCTTTACTTACGTAATGAAAACGTTTGTTGGTTCTCTCAGGTCCACCCTCGCCGGCAAACATACGTGCAGGGTCTTCGCCTTCGCGCTTAAACGGATAAATGCCTGCAGCGTAAGGAAACTCTCCCGGAAAGTTTTCGGTTAAATTCCATTTCAACACATCGCCCCACGAACGGAATTGTGGTACCGCAATTTTTGAAATTTGTGTGTGCGATAAACTTTCGTAATGGGTTTTAATTTTAATTTCTTTATCGCGTACTTTAAAAACATAGTACTCGTTGGTATATTGTTTTTTGCGGTCTTCCCAAGTATCCAGTAATTTTTTGTTGTGCCCGTCTAAATCAAGTGCAATGGTTTCGTATTCTTCTTCTAACGATTTAATCAGTCTATCTCTATCAGCCATTTTACTATCGCGTAAGGTGTCGATAGTTTTACGAATGCCGTAAAGTTTCTCTGCAATGTCTGATTGCAGATTAGCTTTTTTATCGTAAGCGCGGTTGTTTTCCGATATTTCACTTAAGTAACGTGTGCGAGCAGGAGGGATGATATAAATCTTTTCGCTCATCTCGTTTGTAATCACAAAATTCGATTTTAAATCGGCTCCTGTGCGTTCAACCATTTTATCCATCACCGCTTTGTATAGGCGGTTCATGCCCGGGTCGTTAAACTGAGATGCTATGGTACCGTAAACAGGTAAAGCATCATCACTGGCATCCCACAAATTATGATTGCGTTTGTATTGTTTTTTTACATCGCGTATAGCATCAAGTGCACCACGTTTATCAAATTTGTTTAAAGCAATAACATCGGCAAACTCAATCATGTCAATTTTTTCTAACTGAGTAGCTGCCCCATATTCGGGTGTCATCACATACAAGCTCATATTACTGTGCTCGGTAATTTCGGTATCGCTTTGCCCTATGCCCGCAGTTTCTAAAATAACCAAATCAAAATTAGAAGCCTTTAAAATATCTACCGCATCCTTCACATATTTAGATAGTGCTAAGTTACTTTGGCGTGTTGCCATACTGCGCATAAACACACGGTCGTTGCGTATAGCGTTCATGCGGATTCTATCACCTAATAATGCACCTCCTGTTTTACGTTTACTTGGGTCAACCGAAATAATGCCCAATGTTTTAGTTGGGAAATCAATTAAAAAACGACGCACCAATTCATCAACCAACGATGATTTACCTGCACCACCTGTTCCTGTTATTCCTAACACAGGCGTTTTAGATTT